>CATXML010000001.1 GCA_958372035.1 uncultured Collinsella sp.
TCGCCATCCCCGGCCTTGACGACGAGTTCCGCGTCATCGTCTCCCCGTGGATTCTCTCCTCGCTGATCACCGATCGCCTTGCCGCTTACTACGAGACGGTCACCAAGCACAACCTCAACTACCGTCGTTACTATCACCAGTTCGACTACTAATCGGTGACAAATAAGCTACTGATCAAGAAGCACCCTGCCCGGGCGCATGCGTCCGGGCATTTTTATGCCGAAATTCGCAAGAAAGGGGAATCGAATGAGGCAGTTTATCGTGGCGTCCCATGCTCATTTCGCGTCTGGAATCGTCGAGAGCATCGGCCTGCTTTCCGGCGAGCGCGAAAACGTCCATGCGCTGTCTATGTATGTCGACGGAAACGAGGACCTGGTCAAGGAGGCTGCGGCGATTCTGAACGACTTTGCCGCGGACGATGAGGTCGTCGTTTGCACCGACCTCTTTGGCGGCAGTGTCAACAACGAGTTCACCAAGATCGTCCAGACGCGCCCCAACACGCACCTGGTGACCAATATGAACCTGCCGCTCCTTATTCAGCTGCTGTTCGTACCCGATTCCACTCCGATCGACGAGGCCATTCGTCAAATCGTGGAGGCGGACGACACTAAGGTCAAGTACGTCAACGACCTGCTGGGACAGGCCGAACTCGATGAGTTTTAATCGTTAGGAGCACATCATGATTCAGATGATTCGTGTAGATTATCGACTGCTGCACGGCCAGGTTGCCGTTAGCTGGACCTCGGCTCTGGGTGCCGACTGCATCCTGTTGGTGAGCGACACGGTCCTCAATGACAAGCTTCGTCTGCAGGCCCTGTCCCTTGCAAAGCCGGAGGGCTGCAAGGTCGTCGTCAAAAACACCGAGGATGCCGTCAAGGCGCTCCAGAGCGGTGTGACCGATAAGTACAAGCTCTTCGTGGTTTGCGAGACGATCCAGCAGGCCGGTGCCGTCGCCAAGGCGATGGGCGTCAAGAAGATCAACCTCGGCAATGTTGCCTTTAGCGAGGATGCCCGCCAGGTCTCGACCAGCGTATTTCTCACGCCCGAAAACGAGGCATACGTCAAAGAGCTGCTCGGCGAGGGCTACGAGCTGTTCATTCAGATGATTCCGGCAGATGCGAAGACTGACGCCGCGAAGGTCATCGGTTAGGGGCCATCATGGTTATCAAGACAATCCTGATTTTCCTTATTGCCCTTTTGGGTTATTCCGAGTGGCTGACGGGCACGAGCTACCTCCAGCGCCCGATCGTGCTCGGACCTCTGGTTGGCCTTGTCATGGGCGACATGGTGACCGGCACCATTATGGGCGCCACGATGGAGCTTGCCATGGTCGGCGCCATCTCGGTCGGCGCCTATAACCCGCCCGATACGATTTCCGGCACTATCCTGGGCGTATCTCTTGCCATGCAGGCCGGCGCGGACGCTTCGGCGGCCCTGACCCTGGGCATTCCCATCGCAACGATCGTCCTGGCGCTCGATACGGCCCTGGGCCAGCCGGTCATGCTGCTGCTGGTGCACCGTATCGACAAAAACGTCGAGGACGGAGACACCAAGGCCATCACGCGCAACATGCTCATCGCCGGTTACGCGCAGAGCTGGTGCGGCCTGCTGATCATTCCCCTGGCATTCTTCTTTGGCGCCGATGCTGTTGCCAGCCTGCTCAACATCATCCCCGATTTCGTTCAGACCGGCATGGATGTCGCCGCCGCCTTCTTGCCCGCACTCGGCTTTGCGATGCTGGCGCAGATGATTATGAACAAAACAGTGGCTCCGTTCTTCTTCGCTGGCTTCTTCCTCGTCGCCTACTTTGGCATTAGCACGACGGGCGTGGCGATCTTTGCCGCGATCATCGTCGTCGCGATGACGGTTTTGGGCGAGAAGAAAAAGGCGGAGCAGCCCGCAGTGGCAACCGAGGATCCTGCGATTGGGAGTGGGTTCGATGAGTTTTAAGTTTGAGTCTTCCTACGACGGGTTGATTACCCGCGCAGATCTTAAGAAGCTGTTCTGGCGCTCGATTCCCTATGAGCACTCCTGGAACTACGAGCGTATGGGCCATATCGGCTTTATGTGGGCCCTTATGCCGATCCTGCGCAAGCTGTATCCGCAGGATGCGGACTTTAAGTCCGCCCTTAAGCGCCATATGGAGCTCTATAACGTCACGCCGTACATCTCGACGCTCCCCATGTCCATCGCCGCTGCAATGGAAGAGGTCAACGCTACTGACGATAGCTTTGACACGAGCGCGATCTCTAATGTCAAGCTTGCTTTGATGGGACCACTGTCCGGCGTGGGCGATGCCTTCTACTGGGGTACGCTGCGAATTTTGGCAACGGGTGTCGGCACGTCGCTGGCGCTGCAGGGCTCTATTCTTGGCCCGATTTTGTTCCTGCTCGTGTTCAACGTCCCCCACTACATCATCCGTTACCTGCTGACGTTTGTGGGATATCGCTTTGGCTCGGACATGATCAGCAAGGTCCAGGAATCGGGCATTATGGACACGATCGTCAAGATGGCCTCTATCATGGGCGCCATGGTGATCGGCGCTATGACCATGGAGATGGTCACCGTGGACATTCCGCTCATGGTCGGCGCGGGCGATGGCGCTCAGACGCTCGCCGAGCTGCTCAACGGAATCTTCCCGGGCTTTGTCACGATGGGGCTGTTTGGAATTGTCTATCTCATGCTCAAGAAGAAGATGAATCCGCTGCTCATCATGCTCGTGATCCTACTCGTGAGTATCGCCGGCGCGTTCTTTGGAGTGCTTGGTGTCCAGTAGGGTATCCGTCATAATTAAAACAATATAAGAGGGGGCGTCGCGCACATTGTGCTGCGGCGCCCTTTTGCCGAAAGGTGGACAAGATGGAGTATCCGCAGCTTGCCGTCATGAATATCAGCCATCGTTATTTTGACCTTGAGGAATTCTTTTCCTCGGCAGCGGCCTCGGGCTACACGTGTTGCGAGCTTTGGACCGGGGCGATGCATCTGTATGTCGATTGCCATGGATACGATTCGATCGAGCAGGTGCGGGAGCTGTCACAGCGGTATGGGGTTCGGATTGTGGGGCTTTGTCCCGAACAGAACAACCCCAAGCCGTGGAATATCGCGGCGCGCGGGAATGAGGCGCGTACCCGCACGCTCGCGTACTTTAAGAACGTTGTGGATATCGCGGCGGAACTTGGAGCCGAGCAGGTCATGGTCTCGAGCGGCTGGGCATTTTTGAACGAGCCGATCGAGGACGCGTGGGGTCGCAGTGCCTCGATGCTGCGTGCGATTGCCGAGCATGCGGGAGAACGCGGCGTGCGACTGGTGCTCGAGGCTCTACAACCGGTTGAGTCGATAATCGTGAACTCGGCGGCCGACACGAAGCGCATGATTGAGGCAGTTGACCATCCGGCACTTAAGGCGTGTCTGGATATGGGCGCCATGGCGGTGGCGGGGGATACCATCGACGATTATTTCGATCTGCTTGGCGATGATGTCGCCCACGTGCATTTTGTCGATGTTGCGGCAGATGGCACGACGCATCTTGCCTGGGGTGACGGCGACCGCGATATGCGCGCCGACCTGGATAGGCTGGTGGCGCGCGGCTATCGCGGAGTTGTTTCGGCCGAGACCTATGACGGGCGCTATTTTGCCGACCCCGCAGCTGCCGATACGCAGGTAATGGCAGAGTATCGTCGTGCGATTGGCGCCTAGGTGGGGTCGGGCTGCGGCAACCTACCCTATGTTTCCAGATGAATACGGTGTGAGCGGCTGCGACGGATTTTCCCCGCAAGCACTCTAGTATGCTAAAGTACCCAGAAGACCGGCGGAGCTATGCCGGTCTTCTGCTCTATGTGAAACACAGCATGAGGAGGCTCACCAGATGACGGCCACACCGTGGGGATTCCGGGACATATTGCCCGAGGAGGCTCAGGCGCGCGAGGAGATTGCGCTGACGGTGAAGGGCTGCTTCAGGGAGCATCATTACCTTCCGGTCGAAACGCCGCTGCTCGAGGACAAGGGTTCACTCGAGGAAGGCGGCCGCATCGCGGACACGCCGTTTAAGCTTTTTGACGATGATGGCCGTCTGCTGGTGGTCCGTCCCGACAACACATTGCCGACCGTGCGTCTGGTCTCGACCCGCATGCGTGCGGCCGACCTGCCCCTGCGCCTGCGCTATGAGGCGCCGGTGGTTCGCGAGTGCCAGCGCAATGCCGGCGGTTCGCGTCAGTTCACCCAGCTGGGCTTTGAGCTTATCGGTGCGGGCGATACCGCGGGCGATGTCGAGATTGTCTCGCTCGTGGCCGAGGCCGTGCGCGAGCTGGCGCTGCCCGATGCGCGCATTATCGCAGGTAGCGTGCGTCCGTTTAAGGAGCTGCTCGCGGCGTGCGAGGATCGCGAGCTGGCCGCCGAGGCCTTGCGCTGCGTGCACGCCAACGACTTTGTGGGCCTCGATGCCCGCGTGGCGGCAAGCGCCGAGTCCGATGCCGTCAAGGTTGCCATTAGCGAGCTGCCGCGCTTGCACGGCGGCGCCGAGGTACTCGACCGCGTCGATGTGCTTCTGGCGGCGGCGGGCATCGTCGCGCCGCTCACGAGTGAGCTGCGTGCTCTGGTCGAGGGCCTGGCTCCCGGGGACGCCCAGGTGCTGTCGTTCGACTTCTCCATCATGAACTCTTTCGATTACTACACGGGCCTGGTCTTTAAGGCCTATGCCGGCGGCCTGCCTGACCCGGTCGGTTCGGGCGGCCGCTACGACTCCATCTTTACCGGCGCATTTGGCGACGGCATCGAGGTGCCGGCGGCGGGTTTCGCCTTTTCGCTCGAGCGTCTGGAGGCCGCGCGCACCTCGGCCGAGGACGCCGCCCCCGATGGCGACCACGCCGTGGGCCGTGGCGCCGAGGGCCCGCTACGCATCGCCGTGCCCAAGGGCTCGCTCAAGGCCGACACGCTCGACGTGCTCGAGGCCGCGGGCTTGGATGTCTCGGAGCTGCGCGATCCCGGCCGTCACCTGATCGTGCGCGGCCGCGACACGCGTGCCGACGAGGGCACGGTCGGCGATATCGAGTTTGTCATCGTGCGTCCCAGCGATGCGCCCGCCTTTGTGGGCTGCGGCGGTGCCGACTGCGGCATCTGCGGCTGGGACTCGCTCATCGAGGCAGACCTCAACCTGCTGCAGCTGGTCGATCTGGGCTACGGCCTGTGCACTTTCATTGAGGCGGAGCCCGCGTGGCGCGCTGGCCAGGCCGAGTGCAACTATGCCCGCCGCGGCTCGCTTCGCGTGGCCACCAAGTATCCGCGCATCGCGAGCGCCTGGTATGCCGAGCGCGGTGTGAATGCCGATATCGTCTCGCTGCACGGTAACATCGAGCTGGGGCCCATCGTCGGCATGACCGACCGCATCGTGGACATTACCGCCACGGGTGCCACGCTGCGCGACAACGATCTGGTCATCACAGGCCGCATCATGGATTGCACGGCTCGCTTCTTCGTCAACCCGGGTGCCGCGCGCTTGGATCCGCGCGTTCGCAACTTGGCCGATCGTCTGGCTGCTGCCGTGAAGGACAAGCATTTTGAGCCCGTCGCGGGCTCGGCACAATAGCGCGAGCGCACACGGGCGCCCCAACGTACGGGCTGCGGGCCGATTGGCGCCGCGGCCCGGCCTCTCGTTTTTCGAACATAACCTCGACCGATAGGGGATACCGATATGAAGACCATCAAGCTTGCTCCCGGTGAGCGCCTCGTCACCAATCAGCTCAACCGCATGGGCGTGCTGCCGCAAAACATTGTCGACGCCGCCCGCGATATCGTGGCTAACGTGCGTGCCAGCGGCGATGCCGCGGTGCGCGATTACTGTCAGCGTTTTGACGGTGTTGAGCTGCAGAGCTTCCGTCTCCCGCAGGAGCAGATCGATGCCGCGCTCGAAGGCCTCGACCCGGCTTTTGTCGCCGCGCTCGAGAAGGCCGCTCGTCAGATTCGCGAATTCCACCAGCGCGAGGTCGAGCAGAGCTGGTTTACCACGCGTGCGGACGGCACGATGCTCGGCGTTAAGGTGACCCCGCTTGCCGCTGCCGGCATCTATGTGCCGGGCGGCCGCGCGCAGTATCCCTCTACCGTGCTCATGAACGCCATTCCCGCCAAGGTCGCCGGCGTCAAACGCGTGGTCATGGTGACGCCGCCGCAAAAGGACGGCCTGATCAGCCCGTATACGCTTGCCGCGGCAAAGCTCGGCGGCGTGGACGAGATCTATATGGTGGGCGGCGCCCAGGCCGTGGCCGCGCTGGCGTACGGCACCGAGACCATTCCGCGCGTCGACAAGATCACCGGCCCGGGCAACGCCTTTGTCGCCGCGGCCAAGCAGATTGTGTCGGGTGACGTGGGTATCGACATGGTCGCCGGTCCCTCCGAGGTCTGCGTACTTGCCGACGCCACGGCCAAGCCTATGGTGGTCGCGGCCGACCTGATGGCGCAGGCCGAGCACGATCCGCTGGCTGCCTGCTACCTGGTGACTTGCGACGAGCAGTTTGCGCGCGAAGTCGAGGCGGGCATCGACATCCTGGTGGCGCAGTCGCCACGTGCCGAGATTACCCGTGCTTCGCTGGACAACGAGGGCACCATCGTGGTCGCCGCCGACATGGCTGCCGCCGTCGAGGCCGTGAACACCGTGGCGCCTGAGCACCTGGAGCTGCACTGCAAGGATGCGATGGGCCTGCTCGGCGGCATTCGCAACGGCGGCGCCATCTTTGTGGGTGCCTGGAGCTCCGAGCCGCTCGGCGATTATGTCGCCGGTCCCAACCACACACTGCCGACCGGCGGCACGGCCATGTTCTCCAACCCGCTTTCGGTCGAAGAGTTCGTCAAGCGCTCGAGTGTCATTTGCTATACACCCGAGGGCCTGCTCTCCGATGCTCCCGCTACGCAGCGCCTGGCCGAGGCCGAGGGTCTGTGGGCACACGCGCTTTCGGCCGCACTGCGCCGCCGCGTGTTGGAGCAGGGCGAGGATGCCGTGAGTGCCGAGTCGCTGGCCGCGGCCGACCTGACCAAGGTCGCCTGGCCGGGCGACGCCGTGGCGACGGTTGCCGAGGGCGTTGACCTGGCGGCTGCGGGCGCAGATGGCGTTGGCCCGACCGGCAAGGAGGCCTAATATGGCCGAGTTGACGCCCCGTATGAAGGAGGTCGTCCAGCCCTACTTGGCCGGCATTGAGCCCTACAATCCCAACTTTACGCCCACGCGCATCAACCTTTCGGCCAACGAGAACACCTATCCCGTGCCGGCCGGCGTGCGCGAGGCGGTCGACGCCGCCCTGGCTGCCACGCCGCTCAACCGCTATCCCGATCCCATGTCCAACGACCTGCGCGACGAGCTAGCCGCCTGGCATGGCGTGACGCGCGAGAATATCTGCGTGGGCAACGGCGGTGACGAGCTGCTCTATAACTGCCTGCTGGCGTTTGGCGGCGCGGGGAGGACCCTGCTCAACTGTCCGCCGTGCTTTAGCGAGTATGCGTTCTTTGCGTCTCTGTGCCAGACTGAAGTGCGCGACGTGTGGCGCGACCCCGCGACCTTTGAGCTCGACCAGGCAGCCGTGCTTGCGGCGGCGTCCGAGTGCAACCTGGCAATCGTGACCTCGCCCAACAACCCCACGGGTGACGTGGCACCGCTCGACTTTGTCGCGGCGCTGTGCGATGCGTGCCCCGGCATGGTAATGGTTGACGAGGCCTACGTGGAGTTTGCCGACGATTCGTTTGGCGCGGTCACCACGGCGCAGGGGCTTATCGCCGAGCATCCCAACCTGGTGATTCTGCATACGTTGTCCAAGGCGTTCGGCGCTGCCGGTACGCGTCTGGGTTACGTGATCGCGGCGCCGGAAGTCATCGACGTGTTCGCGGCGATTCGCCAGATCTATTCGGTCAACGTACTGAGCCAGGCGGCAGCACTTGCCTGCGTGCGTGCCCGTGATGCCTACACGCCCGTGGTGGCGCAGGTCGCATCCGAGCGCGAACGCGAACAGGCCGCTCTGCGCGCGATGGCTGCCGAGGGCATGCCCGTGGAGGCATGGCCGAGCGCGGCGAACTTTGTGCTCGTGCGTACGCCGCATGCCACGCGCGTGCGCGAGCGCCTGCGCGACGAGTATTCAATTTTGGTGCGCGACTTTAGCTATGCGCCGGGGCTCGCGGACTGCCTGCGCATTACCGTGGGCACCCCACAGGAAAACGACGAGGTACTGGCTGCGTTTGCCGCGCTGGTGAAGGAGGAGATGTAGATGGACCGCTATGCCGAGGCAACCCGCAAGACGGGCGAGACCGACATTGTCGTAAAGCTCGACCTGGACGGATCCGGTGTGTGCGATATCTCGACCGGCGTGCCGTTTTTCGACCACATGCTCAACGCTTTTGGCCACCATGGTCTGTTCGATCTGACGGTGCACGCGGCGGGCGACGTGGAGGTCGATGCGCACCACACCGTCGAGGACACGGGTATTGTGCTGGGCGAGGCGTTTTGCCGGGCGCTGGGCGACAAGGCGGGCATTACGCGCTTTGCCGACGCGGCGATCGCCATGGACGAGACGCTTGTGATGGCTGCTGTTGATATTTCGGGCCGCGGGCAGGCCTACTGCGAGCTGCCCGTGCCCACCGAGCGCGTGGGCAGCTTTGATACTGAGCTGGCCGTCGAGTTCTTCTACGCCTTCGCGCGCGACGCCAAGCTCACGCTGCATGTGCGCGAGTTGGCGGGCGGCAACTCGCATCACATTATCGAGGCCGCCTTTAAGGCCGTGGGCCGCACGATGCGCCACGCCTGCGAGCTCGATCCCCGCGTGCAGGGCATCCCCAGCACCAAGGGCTCGCTGTAACCGCTACAAAGGTAAAACCACCACGAAGGTGCCTGTCCCCTTTGTGGTGGTTTTTGGACAAGACGAGGAGGAGGGGTCGCGTGGGCGAACCGAAGATCGTGGTGGTCGACTACCACAAGGGCAACTTGTCGAGCGTCGTGCGCGGGCTTGCGCGCGCCGGTGCCGCCGCCTGTACATCGGATGATCCGGAGCAGATCCGCGACGCCGACGGCCTGGTCATCCCGGGCGTGGGCGCGTTCTATGACGCGATCGCCTTTATGCGCCAGAGCGGCGAGGCGGACGCGGTGCTCGGTGCCGTTGTCGCCGGAACTCCGCTGCTCGGCATCTGCCTGGGTCTTCAGCTCTTTTTTGAGCGCGGCAACGAGGGCGTGCCTGCGGACGAGGGCGTGGCCGCGGATGGCGGCACCCCCGAGCAGGCTGGCGGCCCCTGGGTCGATGGCCTGGGCATCATGCGCGGTTCGTGTACGCGCTTGGAATCGAGTCGTCTGAAGGTGCCGCACGTGGGCTGGGACCAGGTGCACATGACGCCCGCCGGTGCTGCCGACCCGCTGCTCGCCGGTTTTGCCGAGGGCGCCAACATGTACTTCACCCACAGCTACGCGGTGACCGACGACGCCGATGCCGCTGATGTTTTGGCGCGCACACACTACACGCGGAGTTTCCCGTGCATCGTGCGTCGCGGCAACGTGTGGGGCTGCCAGTTCCATCCCGAGAAATCCTCCGCGCTTGGTCAGCGCATCCTTAAGAACTTCGTCAACATCGTCGAGGAGGCCGGCCGATGATCCTGTTTCCTGCAATCGATTTGATCGGCGGCAAGGTCGTGCGCCTGGAGCGCGGCGACCGGAGCCGCTGCAAGGTATATTCCGACGACCCCGTGGCCGTTGCTCGCTCCTTTGCCGAGCAGGGTGCGAGCTGGGTGCACGTCGTCGACCTGTCCGCTGCCTTTGGCGAGGACGAGGACGCGTGCGCTGCCAACTCGGCGGCGATCGAGGCCATCTGCGGCGTCGACGGTCTGTCGGTGGACGTGGGCGGCGGCGTTCGCTCGCTCGCGCGCATCGACGAGCTGGCCGGCTACGGCGCGCGTCGCATCGCACTGGGCACCGTGCTGGTGACTGAGCCAGGTTTTGCCGAGGTGGCGGCCCAAGGCTTTGGCGAGCTGCTGGTGGCAGATATTGCCGCCCGTGACGGCCAGGTCAAGGTGAACGGTTGGCGCGACGGTGCGGGTGTGGCGCTCGACGATGCCGTGGCGCAGCTCACGGAGCTGGGCTTTAAACATCTGGTGTATACCGATATCGCGCGCGACGGTATGCAGACGGGCATCGACGTGGCAGCATATCGCCACGTGGCCGAGGTCGCGGGCTTTCCCGTTGTGGCGTCGGGCGGCATCTCGACGCTCGATGATATCCGTGCGCTCGCCGCGGTGGGCGAGGGCGCTATTGAGGGCGCCATCACCGGTCGCGCGCTCTACGAGGGCAACTTTACGCTGGTACAGGCGTTGGCCGCCGCGCGAGGGGAGGAGTAGCCCATGCTTACCAAACGCGTCATTCCCTGCCTAGACGTCAAGGACGGCCGTGTGGTCAAGGGCGTCAACTTTGTGAGCCTGCGCGATGCGGGCGACCCGGTGGAGCTGGCACGTGCCTACGACCGCGAGGGTGCGGACGAGGTTGTCTTCCTGGACATTACCGCCACGAGCGACAACCGTGCGACGACCATCGAGATGGCGGCGCACGCGGCCGAGGAGCTCGCTATTCCCTATACCGTGGGCGGCGGTTTCCGCGACTTGGCGGGCATGCGAACCATGGTTGCCGCCGGTGCCGACAAGGTGTCGCTTAACTCTGCCGCCGTGCGCGATCCGTCGTTGATCAGCCAGGCCGCCGCGGCGTTTGGCAGCCAGGCCGTGGTCGTGGCGATTGATGCCAAGCGCGTGGGCCTGCCCGGTCAGCCGGATGCCGACAAGTGGGAGGTCTTCACGGTGGGCGGTCGCAACGCCACGGGTATCGATGCGGTGGCGTGGGCCGAGGAAGCGGCTCGTCGCGGCGCCGGTGAGATCTTGCTCACCAGCATGGATCGCGACGGCACCAAGGCTGGCTTCGACCTGGCACTCACCCGCGCCGTGGCGCGCGCGGTGCCGATTCCGGTGATCGCAAGCGGCGGCGTGGGCACGCTCGAGCATTTTGCCGAGGGCGTGATCGAGGGCGAAGCCGACGCCGTACTGGCGGCCAGCGTCTTTCACTTTGGAACTTTCAGCATTCGCGAAGTCAAAGAATATATGGCCTCTCAAGGCATCCCTGTCAGGTTGGACTTCTAGCGCTGCGGCTTGCCCAGGCGCCCGACCTTCCGGCTCCAACCCTCCTCGCGTACTTTAAGTACGCGTCGTCGGGCTTGTCGCTCGGAATCTCGGGCACCTGGACAACCCTCGCCGACCTGCGAAGTTTGAATTTGGGGAGAGAAATGGAAGAGATAACCGATCCTTCAAAACTTACGTACGACGCCCACGGGCTGATTCCTTGTGTGGTTCAGCAATATGATACCGGCGAGGTGCTTATGGTTGCTTGGATGAACGAGGAATCGGTGGGGCTGACGCTCAAGACCGGGACCACGTGGTTTTGGAGTCGCAGCCGTCAGGAGCTCTGGAACAAGGGCGCGACGAGTGGCAACATGCAGGAGGTCAAGGAGCTCTGGGCCGACTGCGATAGCGATACGCTGCTGGTCAAGGTGGACTCACCGGGCCCGGCCTGCCATACCGGCAACCGTACCTGCTTCTTTAAGCGCGTGGAAGGGGGAGTGCGATGAAAGTCGTGACGCCGTTCGAGGTCGCCGAATGCAACACCGAGCTCCTCCGCGCGGGCGTGCCATGCCGCGTGCACCTGACTGATGCCTGCGGGGCGCAGTCGCTTTGGCTCGAGGCCGAGAAGGAAAGGCTCGATGAGGCCCATGCCGTCATCGTCGAGTTCTTTGAGAAAAAGGGCGCAAAGCCTCGGTTCGATGAGACCGGTACCTACTTTACGCTGCAGTAACGAGAGGAAATAACCATGGGAGTCAGAACAGCTAACGTGCAGCCGGGAAATATCGGCGAGACGCTGACGGGTCTGGCCGAGGTGATTCACGGTCGTCGCGATGCGTCGCCACAGGAGAGCTACACCGCCCGTCTGCTGACCGACGTCGAGGACGAGCTGCTCAAGAAGCTTGCCGAGGAGGCGAGCGAGGTGATCATGGCCTGCAAGGATAACGACCACGATCACATTCGCTACGAGGCCGGCGACCTGATCTACCACCTGCTCGTGACGCTCGAGCGCTACGGCATCACCCTCGACGAACTGGCCGGCGAACTCAACGCCCGCCGCCACTAGTCAATGGACGTTCTTAAACGACTAGTTAGGCGAGGGGCGTGGATTCCCATTCGCCGGTGGGGTGGGGGATATCGAAGGCCCGGTAGCCGCAGTCGTAGGCGTGGGCCTGGGCCTCGCGGATGTTCCAGCAGATGTCGCAGGCGCGGTGCGCGTCCGAGCCAAAGGTGATGGGCACCTCGGCATGGGCGAAGCGGCGCAACAGCCCGGTCGCGGGGTAGTAATCGTCGAGCCCCTTGCGCGGTGCGGCGGTCGAGACCTCAACGCGGCGACCCGTATCGTGGGCGCATTCGGCCATCTGCTCCCAAAACGGCGCGGGGTCAAAGTCGGGTGCAAAGCCGTCCTTCGAAAAGCGCATGACCAGGTCGGGGTGGGCCATCACGTCAAAGTTGAGCGAGCTCTCGCAGGCGCGGCACCAGTCATCGACATAGCGCTCCCACACGCCGCGCACGCCTAAGTTTTCCCAAACATGCAGGTTGGTATCGTCGTCGATCCAGCCACAAAGCGAATCGGGCGTATCGGGACGCGCGACGTCCTCTGTCCCCGCCGTCCCCGCGGCGCCTGCCATGATATCGCCCGGATCGCCAATCCAGTGCACACTGCCCAAGCGCACTATGGCACCCGCGGACCAGCGTTCAACCAAAGGCTCGCAATCTTCGTACCAATCACATTCAAATCCATAGATAAGCTCGAGCCTTGGCGCGATCTGCGCGGCGAGTTTGCAGACGTCCTCAAAGGCCAGGCGATGTGTCGGCAAGTCGCCCTCGACAACCTGCACTTCGCAGTTGGCGTCCATGCTGGCAGGCAGGGTGAGGTGGTCGGTCGAGACCATGACACGGCAGCCGGCGGCGGCAGCAGCGCGGACGTTGTCCTCAAACGAGGCATGGCCGTCCGAAAACGAAGTATGGGTGTGGCAATCGACCAGCGGGCAGGCGGGCATGGCGACTCCTTTGCATTTGGTGAATCCGCTCCATTGTAATGGTGCAGCTCTCAACACGCCGCGCACGCCGGAGCTCGAAATCGACCGGAAAGACTGCGCGGCGCGTGCCGACGCCGGCGACTACTTGCTTCGTGCCGCCACGCGTTTGGCCTGCACCGTTACCATCGCGTGTCTTACGGCGGTGATGGGGCGATAGCGGATCATACGCGGTCCCGACCAGCGCATGATCTCGCGGATCTTCTCGCGCATGGCAGGCCGGTAGCAATGCGAAGGACAGGCCGAGCAAAATGTCTTGGTGCCCATGTGCGGGCAGTGCTCAATGCGCGCGATGGCGTATTTCTGCAGCTCGGCGCATTCGGGGCAGAGCGTAATGGTCCGAAGGCCGAGCTTCACGCGCACGGGCTCATCGTCGCCAGCCTGTTCGACCGCATGCCCGCCGCCATGATGCCCACGACACCACAGCGCAATCATCTGCGACACCATTTGGGCCTCGCGCTCACGTTTGCGTGCCAGCTCCGGTGTGTCGGCGGTGCGCGCCATCTAGCTCAGCCTCCCGTGCTCGACCGAAAGCGAGAAATCGGCAAACGCGCAGGTGCTGGCACGGTGGCTCACGAGCACAATGGTCTTGCCGCGGCGCTTGAGCTCGTCGATTGCCTGCATCACGGACGCCTCGTTGAGAGCATCGAGCGCGCTGGTGGGTTCGTCGAGCAAGATGAAGGGTGCGTCGTTGAGGAAGATGCGCGCAAGGCCGATGCGCTGGCGCTCGCCGCCCGAAAGCGAGTCGCCCAGCTCGGCAACGGGCGTGTCGAGTCCCTGCGGCAGACGGTCGATGAGCGTGGTGAGTGAGGCGGAGCGGCAAGCGTCGAGCAGCTCGGCATCGGTGGCGCCGGCGCGCGCGACCAGCAGGTTCTCGCGCACGGTGCCGCAGAACAGATGTGTGTCCTGGGTCATATAGGCCTCGTGGCTGCGCAGGCTCGCCGTGTTGATGTGGCGGGCATCGACGCCGCTCACCGTGATGGTGCCGGCTGCGGGGTCCCAAAAGCGCATGAGCAGCTTAAGCAGCGTCGACTTGCCCGAGCCCGAGCGCCCCATGATGCAGGTCATGGTACCGGGCGCAAAGATGCAGGTCACGTCGTCGAGGATGAGACTCGCAGCGGTGTCGTTCGCGACCTGCTCTGTGGCGCCCGCACCGCCCGCGTCCACGCCGCCCGCATAGCTAAAGCTCACATGCTCGGCTGCGGCGCCGGCAAACTCAACGTCCTGTCCATCGGCGACCTCGGCGCACTGGGGCTGCTCGTCGAGCAAATCGAGCACGCGTACGCCCGAGGCGAGCGTCTCCTGCAGTGAGGCGCCCAGGCGGCTCACGGCCATCACCGAGCCAAACGACGACACAAAGGTAAAGACGGCGACAAACGCTGCGGCAAAGTCAATCGTTCCCGCAGCCACCAGCTGCAGCGCACGCCCGAGCATCACCAGATTAGCCGCAAGAATAAGCGCATCGGCTACGGCCTCGCTGACCGCCTGGCGGCGCTTGAGGCGCGCGTCCACGGCGCCGACTTGCTCGGTCAGCTTGCCCAGGGCACGGCTGCGATCGGTGCCACCGGCAAACTGGATGGTCTCGCCCGCGCCGCGCAGACTGTCGAGTACAAAGGCGCCCAGCTTACCGGCGCCCTCGCGGCTCTGGCGGCCGGTGGTGCCGCATGCCTTGGCCGAGACCAGGGGCAGCAGCACGCCCAGGACCGCGTAGGCCACGAGCGCGATGCCCGCGAGCTCGGGGCTCACAGCCAGCAAAAAGCCCTCAAACACAACGGTGCAGACCAGAGCTATAGCAATGGGCGAGATGGTGTGCGCGTAGAAGACCTCGAGCAGCTCGATATCCGAGGTGACCAGGCTCACGAGCTCGCCCTTGCCGCGGCCCTCGAGCTTGGCGGGGGCGAGCTGGCGCAGGGCGCCAAACACCAGGTCGCGAATGTGTGCGAGCAGACGGAATGCGATGTAATGGTTGCAGAGCTGCTCGCCGTAGTGGAGCGGCCCGCGTGCGATGCCGCAGGCGGCACAGGCCGCGCATGCTGCGATCAGACCAAGCCCCAAGGCGTTGCGGCCCAGCGCGGCCATAAGGCCAAGGGCGCCAAAGGCCGGCACGAACGCGGCGGTGAGCATGCCAATGCTGCCCAGCGCGACGGCTAGCACAAGCCAGCCGGCAAGCGGTCGGACGAGCCCCATCATGCGCCACATGATGGACGGTGCCGAGCGACGGGCGCGGCCGGAGTCAGTGGCCGCGGCAGCGGAAGACGAGCCAGCACCGTTGAGGCCATCGGTACAGGCAGCGCTGCTGTCAACAGCCTCAACCGCGCCGGCATCCTCGGCACCACCCTCCGCATACGCATATGCCGAGAGCTGCTCCTGACTGTTCCACATGCGCGCATAGGCGCCCGCGGTGGCCAAGAGCTCGCCGTGAGTTCCGTGCTCGGCAATACGGCCACGCTCCAGCACCAGGATCTGATCGGCGTCCACGATTGTCGACAGGCGGTGTGCCACCACAATTACAGTGTGCCCGCCGGCAAGCGACGCGATGACCTCGCCGATCGCGGCCTCGCTTGCGGCATCGACGTTGCTCGTAGCCTCGTCAAACACATAGATCGGCGAGTCGTGCAGCAGGGCGCGGGCCATGCACACGCGCTGGCGCTGGCCGCCCGAAAGGTTGGTGCCGCCCTCGTTAATCACCATGTCGAGTCCGCCGTTGGCCTGCACAAAGGCCGCCACGCGCGTGCGGTCGAGCGCGCGCAAAAGCTCGGTATCGGTGGCGTTGGGCTGGGCGAGCAGCAGGTTGTCGCGCAGGGTGCCGGCAAACAGGTAGCCGTTGGTGGGCACCAGGGTGACGGCGCGCATGAGTGAGGCGGCCGTGGCATCGCGCAGCTCGACGCCGCCGATGCGAACGCTGCCACGGTAGGCACCCTTGCGGCCCGCGATAATCCCCGCGAGCGTGGACTTGCCGCCGCCGCTTTCGCCCACGAGTGCCACGAGCGAGCCGTGCGCAATGGTCGCGCTGGCGCTGTCCAGCACCGTGCGGTCGCCGTATGCATAACTCACGCCCGCGAGCTCGATATCGCCGCGACCGTCAAGCTCAACATCGCCGCGCTCGGGCTCGGGCGTATCCAAAATGCCAAACATGCGGCGCGAGGCGGCCATGCCGTTCATGGCCGTGTGGAACAGCGATCCCAGGCGGCGCATAGGCAAAAAGAACTCCTGCGACAGAAAGACGATGAGGAAGGCAGCCTCAAAGCCGATCTTGCCCGTGGCGAGTTGCAGCGCGGCTACGATAATGCCGAGCGCGGCGCCCATATAGACGACCAGGTCCATAACGCAAATGGAGCGCAGCTGCATCACCAGCAGGCGCATGGTCGCTGTGCGGAAACGCTCGGACTCGGCGTTGATGCGCTCGTGCCAGCTGCGATCGGCCTGGTAGACCTTAAGGGTGGTGAGACCCTGCACGGCCTCCAGGAACATGCCGCCAAGATCGACATAGCTGCCCCAGTACTCGGCACCGATCTTTTTGGCGTTGCGCATGACCATCATGATGGAGACGGGGATGACCGGAACGCAGGCGAGCAGCAGCGCGGCGGGAAGACCCGCCTGGCCCACGAGCAGTACAAACAGCGTGATGGGTGCCAAGCCGGCAAAGAAGAGCTGCGGCAGGTAACCGCCAAAGTACACCTGGAGTTGCGTGGCGCCCTCGACGCTGGTCTGGACGGCCTCGGCGGTGGGGACGGTCTCGGTGTAGGAGGGGCCGAGTGCGGTGAGCTTGTCGTAGACGAGCGAGCGCACGCGGCGGACGGCCTCGAACGCGGCTTTGTCGCCGGCGCGTTGGGCCAGGTAGATGGAGGCGGCGCGCACGATGATGGCGGCGGCGAGCGGCAAGGCCGCCTGTGCGAGGGCATCGACGGCGAGCGCGGCGGAAAGACCGTCCGTGACGATGCCACCCAAGATGCGCGCAAGCACCCACATCACCGTGATGTTTGCCATCAGCGCGATCCACTTAAACAGGACGCTTGCCATAATGTAGGGCGTTGCCTGCGGAACCAGGGAGAAGAGCCGCTTCTCGAACATGAAACCTCCTATGCTGTAACGGTGCCGGATGGGGTTCTCGGCAGCCGCTTAGTTAGCCAAATGCAACTAGAGTAACATCGTGCAGCGGGTAAGTATGCCGAGGGTTATTTTTTGGCCGATGAACTGCGTGGAAAGTTCAAAATTGTTGAATGCAGCGAACTTTATGGTGGACGGAGCGCGGGCGCAATTCTGATCGTGTGCGGCCCCGCTCCAAAATGTGTACGTCAGCCTCCAAGAGCTGCAAAAAATGACATGTTTGGAGGCTGACGTACATGTTTGGATGGGGGCGAGGGCGGCGACGGACGAAAGTCACGCCTGTGCCACGTCCGATGTGCTAGCGTTTGGGTGAATAAAACGAGCCCGTGCGGAAAGGATCCGGACCGTATGCAACGTGGAAGTACATCTCCGCTGTCCCGCGAGACCGATGCACCCGAGACCATCGTCAAACTGGAGTGCGACATCGACGACGCGTCGCCCGAGGTGCTCGCCTATGCCGCCGACCGCCTGCGCGAGGCAGGTGCGCGCGAGGTACACTGGCTGCCCCTTTACTGCAAGAAGGGCCGCCCCGGCTGGCAGCTGCAGGTGATCTGCTCGCACGAGGATATCGAGCGCCTACAGACGATTATCTTTTTAGAGACCACGACCAACGCCGTTCGTCGCCAGGTGATGGAACGCGTCTGCCTGCCGCGTCGTTTTGAGCAGGTAGCGACGCCTTGGGGCGAGGTGGCCGTCAAAGTAGCCACCCTGCCCGACGGCAGTGAGCGTGCGGCGCCCGAGTACGAGGACTGTGCCCGTCTTGCCCGCGAGCATAACGTGCCGCTCCAGCGCGTGATGCAGGCGGCACAAGCCTCGGCACTGCGATTTGAGTAACACGGTCGACGACACGCCGCGCCCAACCCATCAACCCCACCCGAAAGGACCACCATGAAATACCTCATCGCTTCCGACATTCACGGCTCGGCATACTGGACCGAGCGCCTGGTCGCCGCCATCGAATCCGAGCAGCCCGACCGCGTCGTGCTGCTGGGCGACCTGCTCTACCACGGCCCGCGCAACGACCTGCCGCGCGACTACGCCCCCAAGCGTGTGATTCCGCTGCTCAACGCCCTGGCCGACCGCATCATCGCGGTGCGCGGCAACTGCGACGCCGAGGTCGACCAGATGGTGCTCGACTTTCCCGTCATGGCGGACTACGCCACGCTGTTCGACGAGACCGGCCGCGAGCTGTTCCTGACGCACGGCCACGTCTTTGGCGCCGGCATGCACAACAGCGTCGACCACGCGCCCGCGCTGCCCGAGGGCTCCGCGCTCGTCTACGGCCACACGCATATCAAGGTTAACGAGGCAAGCGAGGCACGCCCGGGCCTATGGCTCTTCAACCCCGGCAGCGTGAGCATCCCCAAGGACGGCACGCACAGCTACGGCATCTACGAGGGCGGCGCGTTCCGTCACGTGATCCTGGAGGAGAAATAATCATGGCGCAGCACATGGCTCAGCAAAATGCCGAGGGCTCGCGCGATCTGTCCACGCTGGTCGACGCGTCGGCCGAGTTGCAGCATCTGGTGCAGACCATCTGGCGTCTGCGTCAGCCCGATGGTTGCCCGTGGGACCGCGAACAGACGCATCAGAGCATCGGCAAGAACATGATCGAGGAGGCCTACGAGGCGCTCGATTGCATCGAGGTCGACGACGCGGCACACCTGCGCGAGGAACTCGGCGACGTGCTCATGCAGGTAGTGCTGCATGCACAGATTGCGGCGGACGCCGGCGAGTTTACGCTGGCTGACGTGGCACGCGATATCGACGCCAAGCTCATCCGCCGTCATCCGCACGTGTTTGGCGATGCGGACGCCGAGAGCTCCGATGAGGTGCTCAAGATTTGGGACGAGGTCAAGCTTGCCGAGAAGGCCGCCAAGGACAAGGCCGTGGCGGCGGGCGAGGCTGCGCCCGAGGGCCTGCTCGACGGCGTGCCCACGCATCTGCCGGCGCTGATGCAGGCGCAGAAGGTGTCGCGCAAGGCGGCGGCCGTGGGCTTTGAGTGGGAGACGGTCCAGGACGTGTGGGACGAGGTCGCCGAGGAGCGTGCCGAGTTTGAGGCCGAGGCTCCCGGCTCGTCCGAGCGCGAGATGGAGTTTGGCGACCTGCTCTTTGCCCTGGTCAACGTTGCACGCAAGGAGGGCATCGACGCCGAGAGCGCCCTGCGCGCGAGCACGGCAAAGTTCCGCCGTCGCTGGGCCGCGATGGAGCAGATGGCGGCCAACGCCCATGTGGATCTGGCTGAGCTTTCGACCCACGGCCTCAACGACCTGTGGGACGCCGCCAAGGCGGAGGAGTAAGACTGCGGGAACGACGGGCTGACACGCCCCATCGTTCCCGCTAAATTTTTCGAAATACAAGTGTATCCCTCGGCTAACTTAGGGCATAATGCAAAAAGTGCGACATGGCTAACTTACGGAGGCACACCGACGGTGCACGGTCAGCCGGTCGCTTGCATCCATTACGTTTCCAAGTGAGAGGGAGACAACATGAGCGATATTTTGGACGTCTACGGTCGCGAGGTGCTCGACAGCCGCGGCAACCCCACCGTCGAGGTCGAGGTCGTGCTCGAGGACGGCAGCTTCGGCCGCGCGATGGTGCCTTCGGGCGCTTCGACCGGCGCCTTTGAGGCATGCGAGCTGCGCGACGGCGACAAGGGTCGCTACCTGGGCAAGGGCGTCTCGCAGGCCGTCGAGCACGTCAACAACGAGTGCGCCGATGCCGTCGTGGGCCTCGATGCCTTCGATCAGCGCGCCGTCGATGCCGCGCTGATCGCCGCGGACGGTACCCCCAACAAGACCAAGCTCGGCGCTAACGCCATTCTGGGCGTGTCGCTGGCCGTCGCCCGCGCCGCTGCCGAGTCGGCGGGTCTTTCACTGTACCAGTACCTGGGCGGCGTCAACGCCCATCTGCTGCCCACGCCTATGATGAACATCCTCAACGGCGGCGTGCATGCCGACAACAACGTCGACTTCCAGGAGTTCATGATCATGCCGGTGGGCGCCCCGAGCTTTGCCGAGGGCCTGCGTTGGTGCGCCGAGGTCTACCACACCCTCAAGGGCGTGCTGCACGAGGCGGGCCTGGGCGGCGGCGTGGGCGACGAGGGCGGCTTTGCGCCCAACCTCAAGACCAATGCCGAGCCGTTCGAGTACATCACCAAGGCCGTGGAGAAGGCCGGCTTTAAGCCCGGCGTCGACTTCATGTACGCCATGGATCCGGCATCGACCGAGTTCTACAACGCCGAAACCGGCATGTACGAGCTCAAGGGCGAGGGTGTTGAGTACACGAGTGCCCAGATGGTCGATTACTGGGAGAAGCTCGTCGACACCTATCCCATCATCTCCATCGAGGACGGCATGGCCGAGGAAGACTGGGACGGCTGGGTCGAGCTGACCCGTCGCATTGGCAACAAGGTGCAGCTGGTGGGCGACGACCTGTTCGTCACCAACACCGAGCGCCTCAAGAAGGGCATCGCGCTGGGTGCCGCCAACGCGATCCTGGTCAAGGTCAACCAGATCGGCACGCTCACCGAGTCGCTCGAGGCCATCGAGACCGCCAAGGAGGCCGGTTACGCCTGCATCGTGAGCCACCGCTCCGGCGAGACCGAGGACTCCACGATCGCCGACCTGGTCGTGGGTGTCAACGCCGGCCAGATCAAGTCGGGCGCCCCGTGCCGTAGCGACCGCATCGCCAAGTACAACCAGCTCATCCGCATCGAGGACGAGCTCGAGGGCAGCGCGCGCTACGCCGGCAAGGCCGCGTTCTACAACATTCGCTAAACAAGTGGCGCTCGCGGGGGCGGGGTTGACTCGGCTCCGCTCCACTTCTGATGGCCGCCATTGGGCGCTGGGCCGTGTGGCTCAGCGCCTTTTTTATGTCGAGCAAAGGCTGCCGAAGGCGTTGCGCATGCTCGTGCTATAACTAAAGGACTTAGCGCAAACAAACCTCAACCGCACAAGGCGCACATGGATCAGATTTACGACAACAGGTACTATTCCGCCGGTTCGCGTGAGCCGTCACCTCGCCGTGCGCGTACGGTGCCGCTCGGCGGGCCCGATTACACGGGTGCCGCCTGTCCCACGCATCGCACGGCAGGCACTTCGCACTCCCATGCTAAATTGAATATGTCGACGCATCGCCTGGACCGTTCGTCGCGCGCGACGAACGAATCGCGTTCCTCGGCTCAGGCGCACGATAGGTCGAGCAGGCCGTCGAGCCGTCTTTCGGGTTCGGACTTTATGCACTACGCCAACGACAACGCGGTGGTTAAGGCAATCTACGACTTTACCCACGGACCCCAGCGAGGGTTGTTTATCGGTATCGTCGTTGCCTTGGTGCTCGTGAGCTTGTATTTTCCCGTGCGCGATCTGTATGTGGCCAAGCGCTCGAGCGACATTTTGGCCAAGCAGGTCGAGATTCGCCAGCAGTACAACGACGAGCTGCAGAAAAGCGTCGACAAACTGCTCTCGGAGGAGGGCATTAAGGACGCGGCGACCGAGGATCTGGGCCTGGTGATGCCCGGCGAGACCAAGATTGACGTTCTGGGCCTGGACGACGATTCTGATTCGTCTTCGGGCAAGAAGTCGTCGAACGCCAAAAAGGCCAGCGAAGTGGCCAAGGAGATTGAGGAAGTCGGCAAGGACGCACCGTGGTACATCCAGACGCTCGACCTGCTGTTTGGTTTTAACGGCGTCGAGGGTCAGACGGTCGCGTCCAGCGGCGAATAGCGCCCGGAGGGGAGCCTGCAATGACGCATTGCGACAAACGATATAAGGTGGCGGCGATCGACCTGGGAACGGTGTCGTCGCGACTGGTGCTGGCACAGGTCGAGGCTGGGGCGATCGTGGAATCGTCCAAGCATACCGAGATTACCGATCTGGGCGAGGGCGTCGACGCGACGGGCCGCTTTTGCG
This sequence comes from uncultured Collinsella sp., assembly GCA_958372035.1. Classification (GTDB taxonomy): domain Bacteria; phylum Actinomycetota; class Coriobacteriia; order Coriobacteriales; family Coriobacteriaceae; genus Collinsella. The sequence goes on from CATXML010000001.1 coordinate 22,172, forward strand.
AGGCGGCCGTTGAGCGTGTGCTTGCCGCATGCCGCATGTTGGTGGACGAGGCACGTGCCTTTGGGGCCGCGTGTATTTGCACCACGTGTACGAGCGCCGCGCGCGATGCGTCCAATGCCGCGCTGCTGTTGGACGGCCTGCGCGATCTGGGGCTTGAGCCACAGGTGATTCCAGGTGAGGTCGAGGCGCGCCTGACGTTTTTCGGCGTGGCGCACGACTTCGCTGGCGAGCGCATCATTGTTGCCGATTCGGGCGGCGGATCCACGGAGCTCGCGACGGGCGTCTATGCGCCGGAGCGTGGGGTCTTTGCGCTGGAGGGCACGCGTTCGCTGGACATTGGCTGCCGTCGTGTGACGGAGCGCTTCTTCTCGGTGCTGCCGCCTGCGGACGGCGAGCTTGCTGCCGCCGCCAACTGGGCGGGCGAGCGGTTCGCTGCCTATTTTGAAGGCCTGCCGAGCAATTTTGAGCGTGCCGAGCGCCTGGTCGCCGTGGGTGGCACCGTCACCACGCTTGTGGCGCTCGTTCATGAGCTGGAACCGTATGATTCGAGCTTTGTGCACCTGCGCGAGCTTTCGCTGGATCAGGTTTCGGCCGCTATCGAGCGCATGTCTACGCTGGATGTTGCAGGCATTGCCGCGCTGCCAGGCGTGCAGCCCAAACGCGCGGGCGTGATCTTGGCAGGTGCCGTGGTAATTCGCGAGCTCATGCGAGCCGGCGGCTACAGAGCGCTTACCGTGAGTGAGAACAGTCTGCTCGCCGGCATGGCCGCCACCATCAACGAGACCCTCGACGGTAAAACCCCCACCATCGCCTGGACCCCCAGCCTCAGCCCTCTCCAAAACTAGTCTTTTTGGGACGGGGCTACTTTGTCAGCTTGTCGATCTGTCCAATCTCCCAAAGCGGAATATTGACGAGCATGTCCTCGTCTCTATATGCCGCCAGGGAGGTCCTCACGCAGCGCATGAGTTTGAATTTTTCGCAGGCTATTTTCAGACTCTTCGCTTTAAGGTTCTCCGCCGCCTTGACCTCAAGCGGAAGTACAGTCCCCATGTGATCGATAGCAAAATCGGTTTCGGCATTGCCAGAGCTAGATGACCAGTACGCGGGGATTTTGCCTTGCAGCAAGAGTTCCTGTGCGACGTATTGCTCGGTGAGCGAGCCCTTAAACTCAGTGAAAACAGCGGATCCGTTTAGGACGATGGTCGGTGGGAGGTTGGAGAGCGCGCCGAGGATGCCAGTGTCGATGCAAAACAGCTTGAAGCCCGAGAGGTCCTCATAGCTCGAAAGCGGTGCCCTGAGAGCGGAAACGCGCGGCACCTTATGAACGATTCCGTAATCCATGAGCCACTGGAGACTCTCTTCAAAATCGCGTGCGCGCGCCCCGGGGCGAAGGGCTCCGTAGATGAACTTTTTATTTTCCTTTGCAAGCTGGCCGGGGAGGGATTTCCAAACCAGCCTCATGCGCTCGACGATGCGGGCGGGCGCATGTTTGCCAAAATCGGATTCGTAAGCCTCGATGATTTGTTGCTGAAGCCTGCGGGCTTCGATGAAATCGCGGGTCGCGGCAAAGGCGGAGACGACTTCGGGCATGCCGCCGACAACGAGGTATTCCTTGAGCAAGTGCTCGAGCTTTTCGGTAACGTTTGCCAGAAGATTCATGTCTGCGGCAAGGATGGCGTCGGCGAGCGGGTCGCCATCGACGGCGCGAACGAACTCGGTAAACCCCATGGGGCGCATGGTGAGCTGGTCGATTTTGCCGACGGGAAATGACTCGTTTTCGCGCCGGAGCGCGAGGCCCATATAGGAGCCGGCTGCGACGATATGGTATTCGGGCGCAAGCTCGTTGAAGTACTTGAGCGAGGTGATGCCGCGCGGCGCCTCTTGGATCTCGTCAAAGATGATGAGCGTGTCTGCCGGCGTTACGGTTCGCCCGCGAAGAAGCTCTATCTGGGAGATGATGCGCTTGGGGTCGAGGTCTCCATCGAACAGCGAGCGTGCGCTCGGCTCGAGCATAAAGTCAAAACGAATGACGTTTCGATACTGTTGGCTCGCGAATTCGTTAAGAAGCCAAGTCTTTCCTGTCTGGCGGGCTCCTTTGAGCAAGAGGGGTTTGCGATTCGCCCTTGATTTCCAAGCGATAAGTTCACTCATAAGCTGTCGTTGCATATTGCCTCCCAACCCTCTCGGCTAGTATAAGGCCATATGCGCGTTTCCCTTGGAAAATGTGCGAGACAACCACGTTTTTCCATCGAAAAATGTGCGAGACAACCACGTTCTTCCATCGAAAAATGTGGGAGTATCAACCTAAGCTGCGGTGAAATAGTTCTTAAATAGGCTGGTAAACAGCATAAACAAGAACTAATCCACCGCAACTTATCATCCGTGTCGGCATCCACAAGAAACGAGCCCGCGTCTCCGGGGGACACGGGCTCGTAAACAATGCGTGGTAGGGGCGGTGGGACGTCTGCGAATTTGCGCAGCAAATACGCACCGGCCTCGGTCGCCTGCCGGCGCCCTCGCCGGCACGCTACAAACGCGCCCCCGTTTCTTAACGCGCGCCCCCACGCGGGGTGGGGCCCCCCCC
>CATXML010000002.1 GCA_958372035.1 uncultured Collinsella sp.
GAGACTACCAATCTGACAGGGCCTCGTCCGCGTGTGGACGGGGCCCTTTTGCGTGGCCTTTTATGTCTGCTATACTGCTAGCACGTAGAAAGGGGCCGTTATGGGAACGGCAATGGTGCAGCTCAACACGCGAATTGATCCTATGCTCAAAGCTGGTGGCGATGCGGTCCTAACTCGCAATGGGTTGGGGCCGAGTGATGCCATTCGCGCGCTTTGGGTCTATCTTGTCGAGCATCAAGCGTTGCCGGGATTTATGCTGGCGGATAAGCGTGAGCTGCCCCGCGCGAAGAGCCTTGCCGAGCAGGGGTGTGGCCTAGCTTTTTCCTCGTTGGGGCTAAGCGCTTCGGATTTCGCATCGGCGGAATCTTCGGCGGACAACTGGGATGCCGTACGCGATGATATGTATGACGCGATGATTGCCGACATAGAGGCGAATTGCCGATGATTGAGGCAAAGCGTCTGCTGGTAGATACGAACGTTTGGCTCGATTATTACCTACAAGAGGGGGCATTCGACGAAGCGAAGTACCTGGTGGAGCTTGCCGAGGCAGGAAAGATTGACCTTCTGTACGCGCCGACGACGGCAAAGGATGTGTTCTACATTTTGCCTCGGCGCCTAGCCCGGCGGAATGCGAATGGGATTAGCGTGTCGTTTGCCTCGGCGTCATGGGCCTGCATCGAGCATATGATGCAGGTGGCAACGGCTTCTCCGCTTTCGTTGGCAGAGTGCGAGATGGCGCGCATGCTTGGCAAGCGTATGCCGGATCTTGAAGACAACCTCATCATTGCTTCGGGGGAGACGGCAGATGTTGACTACGTAGTCACGAGTGACCGACGCATGCTGGAGGCAATGCCTGAGGTGTGCCTGACGCCCGCGCGTGCACTCGAGATGATCGGGATCCTCGACTAACCTTGTCTGTCTGGTTTCGCTATCATATGGGGCAATGTGAACCTCATGCAACTTTGGAGGACGGTATGGCGGATAACGCCGAGATGCTATTCTCGCCCGAGCTGGTGTTTTTTGATTGGGAGTGTGCGACACCGGATGAGGTGTTTGCACGGCTTGAGGGAGAGCTTGCTTCGCGTGGTTACATTGCCGACGGCTGGCTCGACGCCGTCCGCACGCGCGAGGACGCCTATCCCACGGGTCTCGCTATGCCGGCGGCAAACATCGCCATTCCGCATACCGATCCGGGATTTGTGGCCAAGCCCTATATCGCGGTGGTAAAGCCCGCTGCACCTGTGACGTTCAACGCGATGGCGGGTATGGGCGCCCCAGTGCCGGCGCAGATTATCATCAATCTGGGCATTGCCGAGCCGGGCGGCCAGGTCGAGGCCCTGCAAGCGCTTATGAATATCTTTATGGATGCCGACGCTGCAGCCGATGTACTCGGCCAGACCACGCCGCAGGGCATGGTCGACGCCATCCGCCGCCACTTTTAAGGCCGGCACTTGGGGACAGTCCCTAACTGCCGGCAGAAAAGGAACGTCCCCAAGTGCCAGGGTTGCCCCCTTTGTCGCGGGGCTGCGTTGTGACACAATGGCGTTTGTTCGATTCGTGATGTGAAAGGCCAAACATGGCAAACAAGAAAAAGAACCCCGAGGTCGCGCCGACGCCCGAACAGCAGGCCCGCGCCGCCTCCAGCTCTCGCAAGAAGCAGCGCAAGACGTACGTGTCCAAGACCGTCAAGATTGTCCTGGTGGTCATCGGCGTGCTGGCGATGCTGCTCTCCGTCTCGGCCATGGCGTGCTCCGGCCTGATGTCGCAGACCGAAAGCGCCAGCTCGGGCTATAAGCTCACTGGTGGCGTGGCTGCCACCATCAACGGCACCAACCTCACCGAGGACACCGTGACCAAGCAGATCATGAGCATGCGCACGTCCTATGGTTATACCAAGGACAAGGATTGGGCGCAGTACCTGGTCAACAACGACCTTACGCCCAAGAAGTACCGCAAACAGCTCATCGATTCCTACGCGCAGCAGATTCTGCTTCAGCAGGCGCAGAAGGAAAACGGCGTGACGGTGTCGGACAAGGAGGTCGAGAAGGCTTGGAAGGACGCGTGCAAGAGCGCGGGCGGCGCCAAGACCTTTAAGAAGACGCTTAAGACTTACGGCTACACCGAGGACACCTATAAGAGCTCGCTCAAGGAGAGCCTGGCGCAGCAAAAGCTCAAGGAAGCCGTGGCGCCCACCAGCAAGCCCAAGGACAGCGAGATCGTCGATTACATCAACGAGAGCCTGTCGAAGTATAACGATGCCCGCCGCTCGTCGAACATCCTGATCAAGGTTGATTCCGATGCGTCCGATGAGGACAAGGCTGCCGCCAAGGCCAAGGCGCAGGAGTGCCTGGACAAGATCAACTCCGGTGAGCTGAGCTTTGAGGACGCCGTTGAGCAGTACTCCGAGGACACCGGTTCCAAGGAGAAGAAGGGTGACGTGGGCTGGGACAAGCTCACCACCTTTGTCGACAGCTACCAGACGGCGCTCGAGGGGCTCAACAAGGGCGACGTGAGCGACGTCGTCGAGTCGACGTATGGTTACCACATCATCAAGTGCACCGACTACTTCCATGTCGATAATCAGGTCGATGATATCAAGCAGGTACCCAAGGACATCAAGAAGTATGTCTCCAACGTGGTGAAGACGCAGGCAGAGAGCACTGCGTACAGCGAGTGGCTGGAGCAGTACAAGAAGGACGCCGACATCACCGTTAACCCCATGCCCAAGGACGTGCCGTACAACGTCAGCCTGAAGGGCGTCACCAAGAGTTCGACCGACAATTCGTCGACGACTGAGTAATCATGGGGCAGCGCTCGTGTGAGTGCCGCCCGCACTATTGAGGAGGATTTGCAGATGACCAACGAAGAGCTGCAGAAGGAAATGATCGCCGCCATGAAGGCCAAGGATAAGGTTCGCCTGTCCATCATTCGCCAGGTCAAGGCCGAGGTGAAGAATATCGAGGTTAACGAGCGCCGCGACGTGACCGAGGAAGACGTCAACAGCATGATCAAGCGTCTGATTAAGCAGACGAGCGAGACGCTGGAGATGTCCATCAAGGCCGGTACCGACCAAGAGCGTACCGACAACCTGACCGAGCAGGTCAAGATTCTGGAGAGCCTGCTGCCCGCGCAGGTTTCGGGCGAGGAGCTCGAGGCACTGATCGAGCAGGTCATCGCCGAGCTGGGCGCTACTTCCAAGAAGCAGATGGGCCAGGTCATGGGAGCACTCGGCAAGGCCACCGGCGGCAACTTCGACAAGCCGGCCGCGGCAAAGATCGTCGGCGCAAAGCTTGCGTAATTTGTTACGCGGTTTTACCAAACCGCGTAACGGCTCGACGCTGCAAACCCGTACACACGGCAATCTGACGTTCAATTTCAAGGGCGCGACCATAAGGTCTGCGCCCTTTCATTTCACGTCACCTTGCTCGCGTGTACGGGTTTTCGCTGACTTATGCTCAACAAGGGCGGTTGGGCGCTCACTGGGGACAGACTTAAATGAGTGCCCAATGAGTGGGTGGAAGATTGCGGGTTCTTTACGGGAATGTAGTGTGGGCTGCGGAAACGTGGTTCTTTCCGTACAATAGTTCAACTCGTGTAAACGCAGGGAAGGGACATTCATGGCAGACATGATCGAGATCAAGCATCTCAACAAGTACTTTGGCGACCTGCATGTGCTCAAAGATATCAATCTCACCGTTAAGCGCGGCGAGAAGCTCGTAATGATCGGGCCTTCCGGTTCGGGTAAGTCGACGCTCATCCGTTGCGTCGATTATCTGGAGGAGCCCACGTCGGGCGAGGTCGTCATCGACGGTACGCCGCTCACCAAAAAGAATCACCTGGAGATGGCTCGCAAGTACAGCTCCATGGTGTTTCAGCAGTTCAACCTGTATCCCAACATGACGGTGCTCGGCAATCTGACGCTCGCGCCCATCAAGCTGCAAAAGAAGAGCAAGGAGGAGGCGACCGAGATCGCCATCGCCGCACTCAAGCGCGTCGGCATGGCGCATAAGGCCGGCGAGTATCCGCAGAATCTCTCGGGTGGTCAGCAGCAGCGCATCGCCATCGCCCGCGCCCTGTGTACCAAGCAGCCCATCATCCTGTTTGACGAGCCGACTTCGGCGCTCGACCCCGAGATGGTCCAGGAGGTTCTGGACGTTATGATTGAGCTCGCGCAGGAGGACATCACCATGATCTGCGTGACGCACGAGATGGGCTTTGCGCGCCAGGTGGCCGACCGCGTCATCTTTATGGAGGACGGCCGCATCCTGGAGGAGGGCACGCCCGAGCACTTCTTCGATAACCCCGAGAACCCGCGCTGCCGCGAGTTCCTGTCCAAGATTCTGCACTAGGCGCGGTGATGGACATGACGGATATGACGAGGGCGGCCGTGACGCGCCGCCGCTTTTTGCAGCTGGCTGGCGCCGGCATGCTTGCGCTGACGGGGACCGCGCTCACCGGTTGCGGCAACTCCACCAGCGGCGAGGGCTCCGACAAGGGGTCCAAGCTTGCGGCCATCAAGTCGCGTGGCCATCTAAATGCCGGCGTTAAGAAGGACGTTCCCGGCTATGGCTATTACGACACCGCCAAGGGTCGCTTTGAGGGTATGGAAGTCGATTTGTGCTACCAGATCGCCGCTGCCGTCTTTGGCGTGAGCTACAAGGAGGCCCGCGCCCAGGAGCTTGTCGAGTTTACCGACGTAACGCCCAAGACGCGCGGCCCGCTGATCGATAACGGCCAACTTGACGTGGTCGCGGCGACCTACACCATCACCGACGAGCGCAAGAAGAGCTGGGATTTCTCGACGCCTTACCGCACCGACTACGTGGGACTCATGGTCAAGAAGCGTTCGGGCTTTACCTCGATTGAGGACCTGGACGGCAAGGTCATCGGCGTGAGCCAGGGTGCCACCACGCAGGGCCTGATCGAGCAGATGATCAAGGACAACGGCTTTAGCTGCAAGCCCGAGTTTAGGGCCTTTAGCGGCTACCCCATCATCAAGAGCTCGCTCGACGCCGGCAATATCGACGTCTTTGCCATGGACCGCTCCACGCTGGCCGGTTACATGAACGAGACCGTTGAGCTGTTGCAGCCCGAGGTCAAGTTTGGCGAGCAGGGCTACGGCGTGGCGACCAAGAAGGGCTGTGACCTTTCGGCCGTGGTCGGCCAGGTGATTTGCGATCGCCTGGCCGACGGCTGGCTCGACCAAGAGGTCAAGACCTGGGGTCTTGTATAGGTGCATCGTCCAAGGAAGGAATCAAATGCTCGAAGGATTATTTGACGCCGACCGTTGGTCGACGACATTTCAAAACATGGGGCCCTTCTGGGAGGGCTTTGGCGTGACGCTACAGGTGGTCGTTGCCGGTCTGCTGCTGTCGCTGGTGCTGGGCACGCTGCTGGGTGTGTTCTCTACCACCCGTTCGCGCGTGCTGCGCGCCATAAGCCGCGTGTACGTGGAGTTTTACCAGAACACCCCGTTGCCCGTGCAGGTGCTCTTTATGTACATGGCTGGTCCGCAGTTTTTGCAGGCCATAACCGGTGCCGACCAGCCGGTGCGCATCGCGCCGTTCGTGCTGGGCTTCTTGGGCGTGGGCCTGTATCACGCGGCCTACATCTCGGAGGTCATCCGCACCGGTATCGAGGCGGTTCCGCGCGGTCAGATGGAGGCGGCGCAGAGCCAGGGTTTCACCCGTGCGCAGGCGTACTGGTACATCGTGCTGCCCCAGACATTCAAGATCATTCTGCCGCCGCTGTGCAACCAGGCACTCAACCTAGTCAAGAACACGTCGGTGCTGGCGCTTGTGGCCGGCGGCGACCTTATGTACCGTTCCGACAACTTTGTGAGTCTGTACGGTTACCTGCAGGGATACATCGTCTGCTGCCTTATGTACTTCATCATCTGCTTTCCGCTCGCCATGCTGGTGCAGTGGCTCGAGCGCCGCTCCAAGGAGCGTCCGCGCGGCGTGAGCCTCGCCGAGCTGGGGCTCGACAACGTAGAGGAGGCCTAGCGCATGGAAATCTTCAACGCGACCAACCTGCTCTACATTTGGGGCGGCTTTGTTAAGACAATCGAGATCTCGGCGCTGTCGATCTTTTTCTCGCTCATCTTTGGCACGGTGCTGGCGCTTGTTAAAAGCTATGCGCCCCGCCCATTCCGTATTTTGGTGAGCGCCTATATCGAGCTGTTCCGTTGCACGCCGAACCTGCTGTGGATCCTGTTTATCTACTTTACGGTGCAGGGTTTGGACATTGTGATTTCGACCATTGCCTTTACGCTGTTTACCAGCGCTGTTATGGCCGAAATTGTGCGCGGCGGTCTCAACTCGATTCCGCGCGGCCAGTTTGAGGCGGCACAGAGCCAGGGCTTTGGCTTCTTTGCCACGATGCGCTACATCATCCTGCCTCAAACGTTTAAGACAATCATCCCGGCGCTGTTTAGCCAGTGCACGACCGCCATTAAGGACAGCTCGTATCTTTCGGGCATTAACGTGGCCGAACTCATGTACACGGCAAACGTCGTGATGGCCCACGCGATCGATCTGTCGCAGGTGCTTATGCTCTACGGCCTGGTGTTTGCGATGTACTTTGTGCTCAACTTTGGTATCTCGCTGCTGGTCCGAGCTTACCAACGCCGCATCGTAGCCGCATAGCCTGGTTTTCCCTGGCACCCAACCTTGGCCTTCAAACCGTCGCTCGCGTACCAAAGTACGCGTCGCTCCTCTTTCAGGCCAATCTTGGGCACCAGGAAAACCCAGGTACGGTATCGTGGGAATAAGAGATAAACAGCCCTTTTCTCATTTGTTAGAAAGGAATCGCGATGAGCGATCTGGAGAACAAGAAGAATCCTGTGGTCATTACCATCGCGCGCGATTTTGGTGCCGAGGGTCATGAGATTGGACGCATCCTCGCCAACGAGCTGGGGATTCCGCTGTACGACAACGAGCTGCTGGTGCGTGCGTCGCTGCGCGCGGGCGAGTCGCTCGATAAGATGGCCGCCTACGACGAGCGCCTGGCCGTGGAGAACATGGCGTTTTTGCCCGACCGCTACGACGCCCGTTCGTACTCGGACAAGCTGTTCCAAAAGATGAGCCAGGTGATTTTGGACTTGGGTGAGACCGAGAGCTGCATTATCGAAGGCCGCCTGTCCGATTACCTGCTTCGCAACAACCCCAACCACATTGCCGTGTTGGTGACCGCTCCCTTTGAGGACCGCGTCGAGATTGTGCGCAAGAAGCGTGGCCTTAACAAAAAGAAGGGCGCCAAGCTGGTCAAACAGCAGCAGAAGGCGCGCGAGGCGTTCTATAAGCGCTACAGCGCCGGCAAGTGGAAGATGACGAGCGGTAAGGACATCGTCGTCAACCGCGCCAAGCTGGGCCGCGAGGGCTGCAAAGACGTTATCGCCGCTGCCTACCGCTACAAAGTAGCGCAGCTCGAAGACTAACCGACCAAAACCACCACAAAGGGGACAGGCACCTTTGTGGTGGTTTTTGTTTTAGGCCGAGGGGAAGGCCTTGGCGGCAGTGCCTATCCTCGGCTTTTGCATAGTCTCGATCTGTAACACCAAGCCAGCGAAAATGGCTCTAACTGTTACAGATTTAGATGAACCGTTCGGCCGTCAGCCCAACGTCTTGATCTGTAACACCAGGCGGCATATTTGGTCTCTAACTGTTACAGATTGAGATGCGGCGTGGGCGGCCGGCACAATATCTCGATCTGTAACAACGCAGGGCTCAACGGACTCCAACTGTTACAGATTGAGACAAAACGATCAGGCAAGTCCAAAACCACCACTAAGGTGCCTGTCCCCTTTGTGGTGGTCGGGCGGCCGGCATAGAAAAAAGTCCCCGCCGGGCGTGTGCTCGACGGGGACTTTGCCGTTTGGTGGCTAGCGCTGTAGGTGATTACTCGCCCAGCAGGCTCTTGGTGATGGAAGCGGCGGCCTTCTTGCCGGCGCCCATCGCCAGAATGACCGTAGCGGCACCGGTGACGATGTCGCCGCCGGCCCAGATGCGGGGATCGGTGGTCTGGCCGGTCTCCTCGTCGGCAACGATGTAGCCCCACTTGTTGAGCTCCATCTTGCCGCCGATCTTGGCAGCGAAGGGGTTGGCGTTGGTGCCGATAGCCGAGATCGCGACGTCGCAGGGAATCTCCTCGATGGCGCCCTCGATGGGCACCGGACGACGGCGGCCGGACTCGTCGGGCTCGCCAAGCTCCATCTTCTGGACCTTGACGGCGCACACGGAGCCGTCTTCGCCAGCGACAAACTCGAGCGGGGAGACGAGCGGCAGAACCTCGACGCCCTCGGCCTTAGCGTGGTGCAGCTCGGCGCGACGGCAGGGCATCTCGTCCTCGGTACGACGGTAGGCGATGATGGCGTGCTCGGCGCCCAGGCGCTTGGCGGTACGGACGGCGTCCATAGCCACGTTGCCGCCACCAAAGACGACGACGTTCTTGCCGTGCTTGGTGGGGGTGTCGTACTCGGGGAACTTGTTGGCCTTCATCAGGTTCACGCGGGTGAGGTACTCGTTCGCGAAGAAGACGTTGGGCAGGTTCTCGCCGGGGACGTTGAGGAACTTGGGCAGGCCAGCGCCGGTCGCCACGTAGATGGCGTCGTAGCCCTGCTCGAACAGCTCCTCGGCCGTGGCCATGTTACCCACGACGGAGTTGTACTCAAACTTGACGCCCATGTCCTCCAGGCCGTCAATCTCGCGCTTGACGACTGCCTTGGGCAGACGGAACTCGGGGATGCCGTAGACCAGCACGCCGCCGCCGGTAAAGAAGGCCTCAAAGACGGTGACGTCAAAGCCGTTGCGGGCGAGCTCGCCGGCGCAGGTGATGCCGGACGGGCCGGAGCCGACGACGGCGACCTTCTTGCCGTTCTTGGGGGCCATCTTGGGCGTGGAGGCGAGCTCGGGGCGGTCACCCAGGAAGCGCTCGAGCTGGCCGATGGCCACGGGCTCGGACTTCTTACCACGGATGCACTTGCCCTCGCACTGGTTCTCCTGCGGGCAGACGCGGCCGCAGATGGCGGGAAGCATGGAGTCCTCGCGGATGGTATCGAGAGCGCCGCCGAAGTCCTTCTCACGGATCTGCTCGATAAAGCGGGGGATGTTGATGTTGACGGGGCAGCCCTCAACACAGAACGGCTTCTTGCAGTTGAGGCAGCGCTCGGCCTCGGCCAGCGCCATCTCCTCGGTGAAGCCCTTGTCGACGGGGCGGAAGTCGCAGGCGCGCTCGGCAGCCGGCTCCTCGTTATCGGGGGTGCGGGGCGACTTCATATCGGCAACGAAACGACCGTTAACTAGTGGCATGCGCAGCTCTTTTCCTCATAGGCCTTGAGGGACTCGCCCTCTTCGGAACGGTAAGCGGCCTGGCGGGCACGAAGGTCATCCCAGTCGACCAGGGTGGCATCGAAGTCGGGGCCGTCGACGCAAGCAAACTTGGTCACGCCGCCCACCTCGACGCGGCAGCAGCCGCACATGCCGGTGCCGTCAACCATGATGGGGTTGAGCGACGCGGTGATGGGGGTGTCGTACTTCTGGGCGGTGAGGGTCGAGAACTTCATCATCGGAACGGGGCCGACGCAGAAGACCTGGCTCACGGCCTTGTCCTGCAGCAGACGCTCCAGCGGAGCGGTGACAACGCCCTGCTCGCCGTAGGAGCCGTCGTCGGTGGTGATGTGGATGTGGTCCTCGTCGAGGAGCTCGCGGAACTGGTCCTCCATGAGCAGGAGGTCCTTGGTGCGGGCGCCCATGATGGCGTGCACCTCGTGGCCGGTTTCGACCAGGTGCTTGGCGACCGGGAAGGCAATTGCCAGGCCGACGCCGCCGCCAATGACGGCACAGGGGCCCTCGGCCATTTCGGTGGGAACGCCCAGCGGGCCCACGACGTCGCGCAGCGACTCGCCGGCCTCGTAGGTGGAAAGCATCTCGGTGGTCTTGCCGATCACCATGAAGATGAACTCGACCCAGCCCTCGTCACCGTTCCAGCCGGCCAGGGTAAACGGGACGCGCTCGCCCGTCTCGTTGGCGCGAACCATGAGGAACTGTCCAGCGTGCGCATGCTTGGCGATTGCAGGCGCCTCGATGCGGAACTTGAACACCTTCTCCGAGAACTGCGTCTTCTCCAGGATCTTATACATAGAACCCCTCTCTTGTTAGGGCCGCCGAACCGTGCCTCCACGGAAATGGACGGTAGCCCGAATAAAACCGTACGTGCACAGGCGTTGTGCAGACATACGGTGCAAATTATACCCTCATGGACATGTCACTTACGTGTGTCTTCGGCGGTTGGGAAAAGGGTTTATCCACTTCGCCCTACCGAATAGGGGCGGGTTTATTTTGGTCGGTTTTATCAGGCAAAACGGCAAAGGGGGCCGGCCTCGGGTTGTGATGAGGCCGGCCCCCTTTGGGGTGCTATGCGTGTATGGCGGCGCGCGGTTTATCGTGATGCCGCAACTGGGGCGTTTCCGCAGATAAAACCTGCCAAAATAAACCTGTCCCTAAATGATAGGTTTTAGTGCTTGCCGTTGGCGGAGGCGGCGCCGTTGACGTGGTCGCGGGCATAGATCACGCCGTGCACGATGGCGAGACCCGCGGCGTCGGCGGCGCGGGCGCAGGTGTCCTGGAAGTCATCGGCCTCGCGGGCGCGCAGCTGTTTGAGCACATAGTCTGCCACGGCCATCTTGCCGGGAGGGTTGCCGATGCCGGTGCGGATACGGCTAAAGTCGCGGCTGCCCATCTTGTCGATGATGGAGCGCAGGCCGTTGTGCCCGGCGTGGCCACCGCCCACCTTGACGCGCACGTCACCGGCGGGGATGTCGAGCTCGTCGTGAATCACGAGTAGCTCCTCGGCCTTGATCTTGTACTCGCGGCAGAGCTTGGAGATGGGGCCACCCGAGGTATTCATATACGACTGCGGCTTGACCAGCACGATCTGGCGCTTGCCACCCTCTTCCTCGGGATCGTTGATGTTGATGAGTGCGACCTCGGCGCCGGCCTGGTTTTTCCAGTACGTGACACCGGCCTGACGGGCCAGCTCGTCGATTGCCTTAAAGCCAGCGTTGTGGCGGGTTTCGGCATATTCCTCGCCAGGGTTGCCAAGTCCGGCAACCATGCGAATCTTAAGCGGCTGTGCAGCTGCCATATTTATCCTTCCGTTAAACAAATAGTTCAATCAACGACAAAGGCTACCACGCCCGCCGAAGGCGAGGAAAGGGTACGGCAAAGTCATTTCAGAAAACAGCTGCCCCGAGACAGCAGGAAGCCCGGTAGGCCGGGAGGGGTTATCTAAGCCGACATCCCGCAGCCGCGAAGCGGCGAGGACGTCGGCGTGATAACCCCGCAGGCCTACCGGGCTTCCGGTGAGATGCGAGGGTCAAGCGACTACAGCGCGAAGTCGCCGCCGACGAGCGTGGAGACGGGCTCCTCGTGGTAAACGGCGGAGATGGCCTGAGCGAACTCCTCGGCGACCGAGATGGTCTTGATCTTGCCGCCGACCTCGACGGGAATGGCGTCGGTGACGACGCACTCGACGATGGGGGCGTCGTTCAGGCGCTCGATGGCCGGACCGGAGAAGATGCCGTGGGTGGCGCAGACGTAGATGTCGCCAGCGCCCATAGCCTTGAGCTCCTTGACGTTGGCGCACAGGGTGCCAGCGGTGTCGATCATGTCGTCATTGATGACGCAGGTCTTGCCCTTGATGTCACCGATGATGCCCATGACCTCGGCGGCGTTGTGGCGCGGACGGCCCTTGTGGGCGATGGCCAGGTCGCAGCCGAGCATGTCGGACAGCTTCTTGGCGGCCTTGGCACGACCCACGTCGGGGGAGACGACAACCAGGTTGTCGGTGTCGAAGTTCATGGCGTTGTAGTACTGGCCAAACAGCGGCAGTGCGGATAGGTGGTTGACCGGGATATCAAAGAAGCCCTGGATCTGACCCTGGTGCAGGTCGAGGGTGATGATGCGGTCGACGCCGGCGCGCTCGAGCAGGTTGGCGACGAGGCGGGCGGTGATGGGCTCGCGCGGGCCGGCCTTGCGGTCCTGGCGGGCATAGCCGTAGTGGGTGATAACGGCGGTGATGGAGCGGGCGGATGCACGCTTGGCAGCGTCGGTGGCGATGAGCAGCTCCATGAGCATGTCGTTGACGTTGCCGCCGGCCACGGACTGAATCAGGAAGACGTCGGCGCCGCGGACAGTCTCGTCGTAGCGGGCGTAAATCTCACCATTGGCGAACTGCTTTAGCGTAAGGCCCGAAAGCTCGACCCCAAGGTACTCAGCGATCTTCTGAGCGAGGGGACGGTTGGAGGAACCGGAATACACGCGGATGGACTTGCGCATATTCTCCGACTTCTCGGGATCATTAATCGGCATTACCCTTCTCCTTTATATCGAATGCCATATAGATGCCTTGTTGCATTGTAACCGCGCGACGGGGTTTATCGAGTCTTGATAACGTCTTTACCGTCAACGGACACGAACCGACCACTCATCCGGTCGCGCAGGTCACGATAGAAAAAGGAGCCGTCCCCATGGGAACAGCTCCTTAGATGCTTGGTAAAACGTTATACCTCGTCATCCTCGTGCAGACGGCGGCGATAATCGGCGGCCCAGCCCTCAATATTTACCTGACGGGCGCGGCCCAGACCGAGTGCGTCGGCCGGGACCGGCTCGGTGATGACGGAGCCGGCGGCCACGAGCGCGCCGTCGCCGATCTGGGCGGGCGCGACCATCATGGTGTCGGAACCAATGAAGGCATCCTTGCCGATGACGGTCTTGTGCTTGTGGACGCCGTCGTAGTTGCAGGTGATGGAGCCCGCGCCCACGTTGACGCCGGGGCCCATGGTGGTGTCGCCGATGTAGGACAGATGCGGCACCTTGGATCCCTCGCCGATCGTGGACTTCTTGATCTCCACGTGCGTGCCGGCCTTGGATCCGTCGAGCATGTGGGTGCCCGGGCGCAGGTAGGCGCGCGGGCCGCAGTCGACGCCGTTCTCGATGACGGCCTCGATGGCGATGGTCTCATCGATGGTGCAGCCGCTGCCGACGGTGGTGTCGGTGAGACGGCTGTTGGGGCCGAGCTGGCATTCCTCGCCCACGGTGACGTGGCCGATCAGGTGCGTCTGCGGCCACACGACGGTGTCGCGGCCGATGGTGGCGTCGGGGCCGATCCAAGCCTGCGTGGGGTCGATGAACGTGACGCCCTCTGCCATCCAGTGCTCGTTGATGCGGTCGCGCGCGATGGCGGTGAGCTGTGCGAGCTGGATGCGGCTGTTGACGCCCAGACCGTCGCGGTAGTCGTCGCAGTGGAAGATGGAGACCGCCTGGCCGTGACCCTTGAGGATTTCGAGCATGTCGGGCAGGTAGTACTCGGACTGCGCGTTGTCGTTGCCGATCTCGTTAATGTAGGCGGCGAGCTGCGCGCCGTCGAAGGCGTAGCAGCCGGCGTTGCACTCCAGCAGCGTGGCGGCCTGCTCGGGCGTGCAGTCCTTCTGCTCGATGATGCGCTCGATCTGGCCGTCGGCGCCCAGCTTGATGCGGCCGTAGCCGAAGGGGTCGGGCGGGGTCATGGTCATGACGGTGCAGGCGAGCTCGCCGGTAGCGACGGTCTGCGCGAACTTGGCGACGGTGTCGGCGGTGATGAGCGGCAGGTCGCCGTTGAGCACGACGACGGGGCCTTGCGTGATGCCGCAGGCCTCGAGCGCGACCTTGACGGCATGGCCGGTGCCCAGGCGCTCGGTCTGCTCGACGCACTCGACCTTGGTGGCGCTGTTGGCGTAGGCGCCATCGATGAGGGCGCGCATCTCGTCGGCGTGGCTGCCGATGACGACCACGACGCGGCTGCAGCCGGCCTTGATGGTGGCGTCGACGATCCACTGAACCATGGGCTTGCCCAGGATCTTGTGCGAAACCTTGCAGTGGTTCGACTTCATGCGGGTGCCCTCGCCGGCGGCGAGGATAATTGCGGTTGCGTCCATGTGATCTCCTGTTACGTTATTAGAGACGTGTGTTTGGAAACGATACACGGCGCAATATGATACCGCAGGCATATGATGAGCGCGTAACGATTGGTTCGCGGCAGCTGATGCTTGGGCCGGCGGTGCGGCGTTTGCGCTGGTTGTGTATGGCGGAGGCGCTGCGGCGTTGACGTTTGAGCGAGGGGATGAGGGTGCCCGTGGATATCATGCGAGAGGAGTTTGGCGGCGAGCCCGTCGCGGCATTCTCGATGTCGCATCCGGCGGTGCCGGCACTCTACATGGTGCTGACGTTGGGGCTCACCATGTTCTCGATGCAACCGGTGCTGATCGCGCTGTCGCTCGCGGGCGGGTTGGCGTATGGATTTGCGACGCGCGGGGCTGCCCGCACGTTGGGCGCGCTTCGCTGGCAGCTGCCGGTGATTTTGATCATTGCACTGGTCAACCCGCTGTTTAGCGCATCGGGCTCGACCGAGCTGTTTCGCATCGGCGTGCGCGCGGTGTATCTGGAAAGCATGGTATATGGCATGTGCATGGGTGGGCTGTTTGTGGCGAGCGTGCTGTGGTTTGAGGCCGCGGCGTCGATGCTCGAATACGACAAGGTTCTTGCGCTTTTGGGCAACGCCGCGCCGGTGATCGCGCTCATGATCTCGATGTGCATGCGGCTTATCCCGCAGTTTTTGCGCCGCGGCCGCACGGTGCTGGCGGTGCAGGACGCGATCGATGTGCCGGGGCGCGCGCCGGCTGACCCCGTGCGCTCGCGCCTGCGGGCGTCGAGCGTGCTGATGGGCTGGGGCATGGAAGATTCGCTTGAGCGCGCGGATGCCATGCGCTCGCGCGGGTGGGGTGCTGCGCCGCGCCGTACGACGTATGCGCTGTATCGTCTGGGGCGCGGCGATGTTGCCGCGCTGGTTGGACTTGCAATGTTTGGTGCCGCCGCGGTGGCGGTGGCATGGACCGCGACAACGCAGTATTCGTTTTACCCGCAGCTCTCGGTGCCCGCGCCGTGGCTGGGCTATGTCGTGTACGCTGCCTGGATGGTGCTGCCCTGCGTGCTGCATGCGATCGATGAGAAGAGGTTCGGCTGATGGCTCGGTTGGATAGTGGCCCGGTGTCGGGCGCGGCGTGCGACCCGGATATGCCGGCGATTGAGGTGCGGAGCCTGAGCTTTACCTACCCCGGGGCTGATGCTGCGGTGCTCGAGGGGCTCGACTGGTCTGTCCCCCAAGGTGCATTTGCGCTGCTTGTTGGCGGTACCGGATCGGGTAAGTCGACGCTGCTGTCGTTGCTCAAGCCCGAGATCGCTCCGGCGGGCGAGTGCACTGGCGATGCGCGCGTGCTGGGCGAGAACGTTGCCGACATGGACGCGCGCGCGTCTGCGGAGCGCGTGGGCTACGTGTTCCAGGATCCCGAGAACCAGATTGTGTGCGAGACCGTGTGGCACGAGATGGCGTTTGGCCTAGAGAATCTGGGTGTGTCGCGCGACGAGATGCGCCGCCGTGTTGCCGAGACCAGCTATTTCTTCGGGCTGGAGGACTGGCTTCATCGCGATACCGATACGCTTTCGGGTGGCCGCAAGCAGCTGCTGTCGCTCGCTGCCGTCCTGGCGCTGCGCCCGTGCGTGCTGTTGCTCGATGAGCCCACGTCTCAGCTCGATCCCGTTGCCGAGAAGAATTTTCTGCACGCGCTGTTTCGCGTGAACCGTGAGCTGGGCTGCACGGTTGTTGTGGCTACGCATCAACCGCGGCCGATGCTCGAGTATGCGACGTGTGCGTACCGGATGGAGGGCGGTCGCGTGCGCGAGGTGGCGGATATGGCTTCTTTGGGACGCCGAGAATCGCTGTTTTCCGATGACATGTTGGGGTGGGGTGCCATCCGATGTGCAAAAAACGGAGTATTCAGCAGGCGTGAGGACAATTTGGGCTCTCTGGAGCCGCCCGGGGACGTAGCGAGCGCGAAAAAAAGTTCGGAATTGGACAAATCGTCCGAATTTGTGGCGAAAACGTCACTCGAGAACGGCTCGGAAGCCTTCCCGCGCACGGATGGAGGCAGAATACTCCAAAAAATGCACGGCGGGTCGGCTACCACCCTGTCGGAAGGCTGGTTTCGCTACGATCGCGTTGGCGGCTGGGTGCTGCGCGGGCTCGACGTGACGTTTTCGGCCGGTGCGGTGCATGCGATCGTGGGCGGCAACGGATGCGGCAAGTCGACGATGCTCTCGGTGCTGGCCAAGACCGCCAAGCTGCAGCGCGGCCGCATGGTGCGCGGAGCGGCTTCGGCGGCGCTGCAGCCTCAGAATCCCAAGGCCCTGCTGGTCGCCGAGACGGTTCGCGATGAGCTGATGGAATGGGCCTTGACCTGCGGATATGACGAGGCTGCAGCACAGGAGCAGACAGCGCGCCTGGGCCTGGCGGGCTTGGAGGCGCGTCACCCGTACGATCTTTCGGGCGGTCAGCGTCAGCTGCTTGCGTTGGCAAAGCTGCTGTTGATTGGTCCGGAGCTGCTGCTGCTTGACGAGCCCACGAAGGGCTTGGACCTGGAGAGCCGCCGCATCATCGCCCGCGCCCTGCGTGACCATGCGAAGGCCGGTGGCACCGTCGTCATTGCCACGCACGACTTAGACTTTGCCGAGCAGGTGTCCGACGACGTCGCCATGATGTTTGACGGCGAGATTGCCTGCATGGAGCCCCCGGCCGACTTCTTTGCCGACAACGTGTTCTATAGGGCGTGATGGGATGACGGACTGTCGTTTCTCGCGCTTGCTTGCAAAACTGGAGATCCCGCTGCTGCTGGCGGTGCCAGCCGTGATGGCTGCGGCGTTGCTGGCGGGCGTTGAGCAGGCAGCGTTGGCCATGCTTGTCGTGGTGGCGCTGGTGCTTGCGCTGTTCTTTGCGGGTTACGAGGTGTCGCGCCCGGGCCTGCGCCAGATTATGCCCACGCTGGTGTTGGCGGCGTTGGCCGCGGCGGGGCGCATCTTGTTTGGCCCCATTCCCGACTTTAAACCGGTGAGCGCCATCGCCATTATCGCGGGGGCGACGCTTGGTCGCCGCAATGGTTTTATGGTTGGCGCGCTGGCGGCGCTGACCAGCAATTTCTTTTTTGGACAGGGCATGTGGACGCCGTGGCAGATGTATGCCTGGGGTCTGGTTGGCTATGTTGGCGGCGCGCTGGCGCATGCGGGCGCGTTCGACCGCGCGGATGGAACCGTGCGCATGCCGGCGCTGATGGCGTACGGCTTTGCCTCGGGCTTGCTCTACGGCGTTGTGATCAACGCGTATGACATCATCGGTTTTGTTCAACCGCTCACGTGGGCGGGCGCCATAGCGCGTCTTGCTACGGCGGTGCCGTTCGACATCACGCATGGCCTCGCGACCTGCGTGTTCTTGGCCGCTCTGTACAAGCCCTGGTGTCGCCGCATCAACCGCGTCGTCGTGAAATACGGGCTGTAGGGCTGGTTGCGCCGGGGCGGGAATCAATGCTGCCGAAGTGCCATTTCAAAACTATGCCGGTTTACGGGGCTAGATTGGCACAGGCAGACCATACCGGCTTTTTTCGAAATAGAGCAAGCCGTTTACCTGCGGTTTTATTATTTCGGAATTGCGTATGGTTGGGGGTTTGCGATTTAGCCCCGTAAACCGGCGTAGTTTTGAAATGGCCGGTTGATATGACGGGCATCATAGCCCTCAGAGGGTCAATTGATCCGTTTTCTTCCGTCCCCAGACGTCCCCAGGGAATCAGTTGACGGCGCTCGCCACGAAACTGGCCCATCTACTACGTTTAGCCCGACACTCCCAAGCACAACCGCGTTTTATGAAAAACCGCAGGCTTTCTACCTGCGGTTTTCTTTTTGCGTTGTTCGCTGTGGTTGAGGATGGCGGCCTAAACGTAGTAGATGGGCAGGTTTCGTGGCGGGCGGGTTGCGCGAACACGCTCGCAAGACGAAAACGACCCGCCTTTCTCCGCCTTTGGGAGATCAGTTGGGCTAGAGCTCCAGGGCGAGGGTGACGGGGCAGTGGTCGCTGCCGAAGATGTCGCCGCGGATGCCGGTGTCGCGTACGTTGCCGGCGATTGCGTCGCTTACCAGGAAGTAGTCGATGCGCCAGCCGGCGTTGTTCTTGCGGGCATTAAAGCGGTAGCTCCACCAGCTGTAGACGCCCTCGACGTTCGGATTTGCCGCGCGCCAGGTATCGGTAAAGCCGGCGTCGAGCAGCTCGGTGAACTTGCCGCGCTCCTCGTCCGAAAAGCCTGCGTTGCCGCGGTTGGACTTGGGGTTCTTAAGGTCGATCTCCTCGTGTGCCACGTTAAAGTCGCCGCAGGTTACCACGGGTTTGCCGGTCTCGCGCTCGAGCGCGTTCAAAAAGCCGCGGTAGGCATCGTCCCAGGCCATGCGCACGTCGATGCGGGCGAGTTCGTTTTGCGCGTTGGGCGTGTAGACATCCACAAACCAAAACTTGTCGAACTCGAGCGCGCAGACGCGGCCCTCGGTTGCGGCTTGGGCGACGAGCTCGCCCGCCTCGCCCTCGCCGGCGTAGGGCAGCAGTGCATCGGCGTGCAGCACGCGCAGCGGTTCCTGGCGGCTAAAGACCGCGGTGCCCGAGTAGCCCTTGCGCTCGGCGTAGCTCCAGGTTTGGTGATAGCCGGCCAGGTCGATATCGACCTGGCCCTCCTGCAGCTTTGTCTCCTGCAGTGCCAAGATATCAACGTCAAGTTCTTGCGCAATCTGGATAAAGCTCGGGCCTTTTTTGAGCACGGCGCGCAGGCCGTTGACGTTCCACGAGGCGAAAGTGTAAGTCTGGGGCATGGTGTCCTTTCGACGGGGTTGGCAGGCTTAAGATTAACGCAACTAGAGCGGGGCGGAGTCCGCGAGTGATAGTGCGAACGCCGCCGTCCCGGAGACACGGACGGAGGACATATATGACGCAGGCAATATCGGATCCCAAACAGGCCTCTGCCGCGCTGGCGGAGCTGTTCGAAACCCATAGTCACGTGGTCTTCTTTGGCGGTGCGGGCGTCTCCACGGCAAGCGGCATTCCCGATTTCCGCAGCGTGGACGGTCTGTATCACCAGCGGTTTTCCTATCCGCCCGAGACTATGCTCTCGCATAGCTTTTACGAGACGCATCCGGCCGAGTTCTTCGACTTTTACCGCACCAAGATGATCGCGCTTAACGCTAAGCCCAACCGCTGCCACACCAAGCTGGCCGAGCTGGAGCGTGCCGGCAAGCTCGACGCCGTGGTGACGCAAAACATCGACGGCTTGCATCAGATGGCGGGCTCGCAGCGTGTGTTTGAGCTGCACGGATCGGTCCATCGCAACATTTGCCAGTTGTGCGGCGCGGTTTACAGCGCCGAATGGATTTGCGCGCGCGAGCACGAGGATGCCGCGGGCATGCCCGTGTGCCCTACGTGCGGCGGTCGCATCAAGCCCGATGTGGTGCTCTACGAAGAGCCGCTCGACGAGCACGTGTTGACCGGTGCCGTTGCTGCCATCGCCGCGGCCGATGCCCTCATTGTGGGCGGAACCTCGCTCGTGGTGTATCCGGCGGCAGGCCTTACGCGATACTTTACCGGCGATACGCTGGCCATATGCAACCTTGCTCCCACCGATCAGGATGCAAATGCCGACCTGCTGATTTCTTGCGACATCGCGGCCGCGTTTGCGTTCTAGCCCGCGCGCGCGGATACAATAGAAAGACTGATTGCAAAGCGACCCCGCCGCCAGCTCCCCAAGCTCGGCGGCGTGGGCATTTTAGGAGGATGTTCATGGCGAACGACAGCAAGACATGGCGGTGCGGAAAGTACGAGCTCAGCTTTGACCGTCCGCGCATCATGGGCGTCCTCAACGTGACGCCCGATTCGTTTAGCGACGGCGGGGAGCACTTCGACCCGGATGCCGCCATCGAGTACGGCCTGGCGATGCTTGACGCCGGCGCCGACATCATCGACGTGGGCGGTGAGTCCACGCGCCCTGGCTTTACCCCGGTTAATCCCGACGAGGAGGCTCGCCGCGTGCTGCCCGTGGTGCGCGCGCTGGCCAAAGAGGGCGCCATCGTCTCGATCGATACGCGTCATGTGGCGGTTGCCAAGGCGGCCGTGCGCTGCGGCGCCTCGATCGTCAACGACGTGACCGGCTTCACCGACCCCAAGATGGTCGAGTTCGTTAAGACGAGCACCTGCGGCGTCATCGTGATGCACGCCGGCGAGGTCGCCACACCAGCACGCACGCACGCGACGGTGCAGCTCGATACCTCAGCTGCGGCGTTTGTTGCCGAGAAGGCACGCGAAGCGGCTGCCGAGGCCGCGCGCGAGGCCGAGAAGCCGGCCCGTCGCCGTCGCGGCAAGTTGCTGGGCGAGTCCAAGGTTGAGGCCAAGCTTCCGGGCGGTGTGGTACAGCCCTCGCTGCCGTTTGGCGAACCGGAGCCCGCGCCCGAGCCTGTTGACGAGCCAGAGACGCCGACTGCCGAGCAGGCTGCCCCTGCCGCCGCTGCGCCCGAGACCGTGCCCGCCGCTACCGAAGCCGCACCAGAGCCCAGCGACCACCTGGCCGCCATGATGCGCCGCAGTGCCCGCCGTGAGGAAGCCTACGTGCCCACCTCGCAGCTCCGCCGCTTTACCCTGCCCGATTCTGCGCCCATCATGCGCCGCGTCATGGGCTTTCTGTCCGACCAGGCCCGCACGCTCATCCATGCCGGCGTGTCGCGCGACCGTATCTGCATCGATCCCGGCCCGGGCTTTGGCAAGACGGCCAACGAGGATGTCGTCATCCAGCGCGAGACCGCCAAGATGGCGTCGCTGGGCTATCCGCTCATGTGCGCCGTGTCGCGCAAACGTTTTGTGGGAGCCGTTTCGGGCGTGACCGAAGCCGCCGCGCGCGATGCCGCCACGTTTGGCGTGTGCCTGGGCGCCATCCAGGCCGGCGCCAACATCGTGCGTGTGCATGACGTTGCGGGCTTTGCGCAGTTCCTGAACGGTTACTGGGCCGTTGCCAAGCCGCAGCCGCGCCGCGCGTTTGTGGCCGTGGGCTCCAACCTGGGGCATCGCTGCGACAACATCCGTGCTGCGCGCGACATGATTGCCGAGATCCCGCTTACCTGCGTGTCCAACTGCTCGCGCATCTACGAGAGCGAGCCGGCCTACGAGACGCGCCAGGACGCGTTTGCCAACGCCGTCATCGAGATCAAGACCGAGCTGGCTCCGCTGGTGCTGCTTGACGAGCTCATGAAGATCGAGGCCGAGCTGGGCCGCGACCGTTCCAAGAAGGCCAAGGTCAACGGCCCGCGCACTATCGATCTGGACCTGCTGTGGATGGACGGCGAGACCCACGGCGGCAAAAAGCTGCGCCTGCCGCATCCGCTCATTGGCGAGCGCGACTTTGTGCTGGTGCCGCTCGAGGACCTGATGCACGACCCGGCGCGGTTCTTCCGCTACAACGGCGTCGAGGTCAAGGAGCCCGAGGA
>CATXML010000003.1 GCA_958372035.1 uncultured Collinsella sp.
CTGCCCCGTGGTGCTCATGAACCCGCTGGTGGCCGAGCAGACCGAGATGCGTCGCTCGCTGCTGCCGGGCCTGCTGCAATCCGTGGCCTATAACGAGGCCCACGGCACGCCCAACGTGCACCTGTACGAGGTCGGCAGCCTGTTCCACGGCCGTGAGAACGCCAGCCTGCCCAAGGAGACCAAGTCCGTGGCGGGTGTGCTCTCGGGCCAGTGGAGCGAGCAGTCCTGGAACATGAAGTACCGCAAGCTACGCTTCTTCTTTGGCAAGGGCATTGTCGAGGAGCTGCTCGCCCAGCTGCGCATCGAGAAGGTTCGCTTCCGTCCCGTCGAGGGCGAGGGCTACGCTTTCTTGCAGCCGGGCCGTGCCGCCGAGGTTCTGTCCGGCGGCACCGTGCTGGGTTGGGTCGGCGAGATCCACCCCGAGGCGCGCGAGGCGATGGGCATCGACGAGGTCGTCGTTGCCTTTGAGCTCGATCTGGACAAGTTGATCAAGGGCGCTCGCAATCAGGAGAACTACCGTGAGTTCTCGCAGTACCCTGCCGTTGAGCACGACCTTGCTATCGTGGTCGACAACGCTGTGACCTGCGAGGATCTTGAGCGCCGTATTACCAGCGCCGGCGGCAAGCTGCTCGAGGGCGTGCGTCTGTTCGACGTCTACCGCGATCCCATCCGCATCGGAGCGGGCAAGAAGTCCATGGCCTTTGCGCTTACGTATCGCTCGGACGACCACACGCTTACCAGCGAAGAGGTCGAGAAGGCGCACCAGAAGATCGTCACCAAGGTGTGCAAGGGCGTAAACGGCGAGGTTCGCGGCTAGGATCGCTTGCGTCTGTGACGAATGTATTGCAAAACGGCGCACTGCTTTGTTGGCAGTGCGCCGTTTGCTATGATAGCCGGCGGCGTGTTACGAACCTGGCAATACGTAACACTGGCAAGGTGATTCAAACGGCGCTGCGATCGCGTGCCGACAACCGGGAGGCGTATATGCACATTCCAGATAATTATCTGTCCCCGCAGACCGATGCCGTCATGGCGGTTGCGATGGTGCCCGTTTGGGTCCACTGCATCAAGAAGGTGCGCGCCACGCTCGATCGCGAGCACATGGCTTTTCTGGGCATCTGCGCCGCATTCTCTTTCTTGCTCATGATGTTTAACGTTCCGCTGCCCGGCGGCACCACAGGCCACGCCGTCGGCGGCGCACTCATCGCGCTGCTGCTGGGCCCCGAGGCCGCGGCTATCGCTGTCTCGGTCGCGCTGGCGCTGCAGGCGCTGCTGTTTGGCGACGGCGGCGTTCTGTCGTTTGGCGCCAACTGCTTTAACATGGCCTTTGTGCTGCCGTTTACCGCTGCTATCGTGTTCCGTGCGCTCAACAGCCGTCTGCACGACAAGAGCTGGGGCACCTCGGTTTCTGCCATCGTGAGCGGTTGGGTCGGCCTGTGCCTGGCGGCCCTGTGCGCGGCGATTGAGTTTGGTATTCAGCCGATGCTCTTTACCAACGCTTCGGGCGCGCCGCTGTACTGCCCCTTCCCGCTGTCCGTGGCTATTCCGGCCATGTTGGTCCCGCATATGCTGGTTGCCGGTGTGGTCGAGGGCGTGGCGACGGCCGCGATCTACGGTTTCATTAAGAAGACGGCGCCGAGCATTATCGTCGGCCCCGAAGCCGCCGATGGCCAGCTTGCCGCCGATGGTACCGCCAAGAAGACTTCCCTGATTCCCACGCTCATTCTGGTCGCCGTGCTTGTCGTGGCTACGCCGCTCGGCTTGCTCGCCACCGGTGACGCCTGGGGTGAGTGGGACGCCGAGGGCGCCGCGACCGCCGTTCAGGAGGCTGGCGACGACAGCCTGCAGGCTTCGGTCGGCCTCGACACCCCGACCTTTGCCGACGCCCTGCCCACGGGCGATTATCTGCAGGCCTATTCCGAGGAGCAGGGCCTTGGCTTTGCCGGCCAGGCTGCGATGTATATTCTTTCGGGCGTGATTGGCGTGGCGGTGCTCACCATCACATTCCGCCTGGTCTCGCTGACGGTCAAGGAAAGCGGTGCTCATGGCAATAGCCGAGCTGCCTAGTTGGCTTGCGGCCGAGGAGCGATATGAGCCCGTGGGGGCTCGGCATCGTGTGATGCAAAAGAATGTCCTGCACCTGGCGAGCCTGCTTGAGCGGGTTCGCCTGGGTGGAGGCGCGCACGAGGGCGGGTCGATGGTCGACCGCGCCCTTTCTTGCGTTTCGGCTCCGGTGCGCCTGGTGGGGATGTTCGTTTGCGTTCTGTGCGTGTGCCTGACACAGAGCCCGCTTTACCTCATGTTGATGGCGGCTATCGCGCTGGTGCTCGTTGCCGTGCGCCCCGTACGCGGGCTGCGGGCAACCTTTGTGCCGGCACTTGGCGCTGCGGGGCTCGCGGTGGTTTTGGCACTGCCCGCCCTGCTGCTGGGCGCGTCTGCCACGGGCGCCATGCTCAAGATTGCGCTCAAGACGTTCATTAATGTGTCGCTTGTGCTGGGCGTTTCATGGACGCTTACCTGGAGCCGCATGTCGGCGGCGCTCAAGACGCTGCATCTGCCCGACGAGGTCATCTTTACCTTTGATATGGCACTCAAGCATATCGAGGTGCTGGGACGCACAGCGCACGATCTGTGCGAATCGGTCATGCTGCGCAGCGTTGGCCGTACGCCTGAGGGATTTTCGCGTACCGATTCGATCGCGGGTATCATGGGCATGACCTTTATCAAGGCGATGGAATGCAGCCACGCGATGGACGAGGCTATGCTTTGCCGCGGCTTTGCCGGTGCGTATCCGGCGCCCGCACGGAGCGGACTGAGCTGGCGCGATGCGGTTTATGCGGTCGCCGTGGCGCTGTTTGCGGTGCTGTGCGCTGTGCTGTAGTGCGGACGGCGGGCTGTTGATGTGAATAGGGAAGGGCGACGTTTTGACGATTGATATGAATAATGCGGCGGGCACGAACGGTGCGGGCGCCGAGGTCGCGCCGCTCATCGAGCTACGCGACGTGGTGTTTTCCTATGCGGGGCATACGGTTGTCGATGGTGTGTCGCTGCAGGTCGATCGTGGCGAGCTCGTTGCCCTGCTTGGCCCGAATGGCTGCGGCAAGACGACGATCATGCGCCTTATTAACGGTCTTGAACTCGCGGACGCAGGGGCATACCTGTTTGACGGGCACGTGATCGATGCAACATTTCTAAAGGATTCCGTGGCTTCCCAGCGCTTTCACCAGCGCGTAGGCTTCGTGTTTCAAAATGCCGATGCCCAGCTGTTTTGCGCCACGGTAGGCGAGGAGGTCGCGTTTGGTCCGGCTCAAATGGGGCTGTCGACAGACGAGCTCAAGTGCCGCGTTCGCGATGCCATGGAGCTGTTCCAGGTTGCCGACCTGGCCGATGCCTCTCCCTATCAGCTATCGGGCGGGCAAAAAAAGCGTGTGGCGCTGGCGGCCGTCGTGTCGATGAACCCCGATATCCTGGTGCTCGACGAGCCTACCAACGGACTCGATGAGGATTCGTGCGACATCGTGGTCAGCTTTTTGCTGGCTTATGTTGCTGCCGGCAAGACGGTCTTAATGAGCACACACCATCAGGATTTGGTACGACGCCTGGGTGCCCGCGCCATCTATATCGACCGATATCATCACGTGGTCGAGGCGTCCGTGCCATCGTATGGAACCGAGAGCGCCGCCGCGGAATAGTTGCTGCGTAGGGTATGTATGGCCGCCTGTGCGACTCTGCCGTGATGGTATAGTTAACCAGGTTTTATGGGGGTGGCTATGCCAAGCTGGAACATTCATATCGCTCAAACGGAGCGCTTGCTGGCACGTGCTAGCGTGCTTGCCGATAGCGTGCGCGACCGCAATGCCTTTTTGTTTGGCTGCGTGATTCCGGATATCTTCGTGGGCTATATGGTCCCTGGCATCGCCGATCCCATTCCGTATCGCATTACGCACTTTGCAAAGCCCGAGCCTATCCCTAAGCCGCGCGAGCACGAGTTCTGGGATACCTATGTGGCGCCGCTGCTTAAAGGCGCACCCGCGGGCGAACCTGCTGAGGCTACCTCGATTGTCGAGGAGCGCGAGCGACTGAACCGCGTGCACTATCCTCAGCGCTACAGGGATGCCGAGCCGGTTGTCGGTCCCGGCGCCTGTGAGTTCTCGCTTGCGTCCGAAGATGTGGCGCAGTCGCTGCTCGATTTAACGCTGGGCGTCTGGTCGCATCTGGTGGCCGACACGGTATGGAACACGCGTGTGAACCAGTATCTGGAAGCACACGGCGGCAAGCCGTGCGAGGAATTCCGCATTAAAAAGCAGGGCGATTTTGACTGGTTTGGCAAGACGCTGGGCATCGTTTCCATTCCGCGTGCGACCGATCGCCTCTATACCGCTGCGACGCGTTTTGGGCAGTATCCCATCCATAAAGAATATGTGCTCAAGACCATCGGCGTTATGCACGAGATTGTACGCGAAAACCCCGGCGAGCCCGATCATCCGCCGTATCGCCTGCTAACCGAAGAGTTCTTCGACGCAACGTTTACCGAGGTCATCGAGCTGACCGAGGCGGGATTTGCGGCCCGCGTTGCTGCTTCTGACGTTCCCGCAGCCCCCCTGATCGCTAGCTGCTAGCCGGCCGGCTTGACGGTGAACAGTTCATCCCAATTGACCAACAGCTCCCGTCGCAGGGCATCTTCGGCGGTACGCTCCTGATCGGTCTTTGGGATGTAGGGGAGTCCCGCCTTTTTATGAATGAGCTCGGCGATGCTATCAAAGCTCTTCTTGTCCTTGATCTGGTCGTAGGTAATTTGTATGACATCGTAGCCCATGCTGGTGAGCGCGGTGGTGCGCTCGGCATCGGAGAGGCTTGCGGCTTCGCCATCGTGGGCGGAACGGCCTTGGCATTCCAAGATGACGCCCATGCTGTCGGTGTTGCTCTCTATGAGGATATCGGCGTAGCAGCAGGTTTTGTCATACAGTGAGCGCGCGGCGTCGCTGAGTGGGATGCGCACGTTGTTTGCGATGTTGATGCCCATGCCGCCCTCGTTGCGGGGGAGCGAAACAAGCATGGAGGTCTGTACTTCGAAGGGCGAGGCGGTCTGCCCCGTCATGTGTTCGGCGGCCCAGCGGAGCTGCTTAACGCCGCGCAGGCCTGCGGCCTGCTTGGCAAACGCGGCGATATCCGCCGCGCTGAGGAGCGGTGGGCGCTTCCACAAGTTGGTGCCATTGCCGTTGACATCGTTAACTCGCTCCCAGCAGCAGTTGGGTGGAATGAGCTTAAGCGAAATAGCTTCATCAAGTTGTTGTTGCGTTCGCTCGCAGGGCTTAAACACTGCAAAGGAGCCGCACATCTCGTAGCAAGCCATGAGTAGCTGGTTGCGGGAGACCTGCGTAGCAAGGCTGAGCAGCGTGAACTCCGGTGAAGTGACATCAAACCCATGTTCAGTCTGCCTAAACGACCCAGGAGGCGGCTCTTGGGTCAGGAGGTGCGATTTAAACAGGCTTCGCGATCCGGATTGTGCCCGAGTGAATACAAGCCTGTGAAGCGGTGCGTGAAGCAGGTCTTTTACAACTGCATGACTTCCGAGGCTGCAACATCTGCGATCCATATTGCCAAGGCTAATGGCGGGGTAAAGCCCTAATACCTGCGGCGGGATACGGTGATAGTAAAAAGCGGATTGACCGCATAGCGTCAGGTCCATGATATCCTCCTGGTCGAAATGTGCTTTTGGACCGTGCGATGCCAGCGTCAATTCGGAAGTATGCGGCAAAATCTGAACTCTGTGAGCAGACCTGGCTTTTGAGTCTAGTTTATCAGGCATTTTGTTGTGAAAAAACAGGGTGTGCTCGGAGGTCTCGGAATTTGCCGCATACTTCCAAAAACGCGGTCGATCTGGCTCTTGCTAAAACGATTTAGCAGCGTCGGGTAAGGTGTGGTTTTGCCATCGGGCGAACACTTTTAGCGCCTGAGGCCTTATTATTGGGCCTCGAAGGGCGGATTTCGCGCTTTTGGTAAAGAAATGAGTGCGTGTTTTGCCGTGTGCCGGCATTGGCACAGAAAAAGGGCCCGGAAGGCAAAGCCTTCCGGGCCCTTTGCAATGCAAATCTGCTTGCAAGTGCGATTTAGCGCACCTGAGCGACGTAAGCGACGTTGGTCGAGGAGACCTTGTCCTCGAGCTGGACGCTCATGCGGGGATCGCCGGCGGTGGCGACGGTCAGATCGCCGGCCTCGACGTAGCCGAGCTCCTTAGCGGTCTCGATCGCCTTGACGATCGTGCCGTTGACGGTGCCCTGGGTAATCTCGGCCTGGTGCGGGATAACGCCCCAGTACATGATCATCTGCTGGACGGCCCACTCGTGACGGGAGAACGCGCAGATCGGCATGTTGGGACGGAAGTGCGAGATCAGGCGAGCGGTACGACCGGTGGTCGTCGGCACGGTGATGCACTTGGCGCCAACGGTGGTGGCCATGTTCACAGCGGACATACCCACAACGTTGTTGACGACGCGGGTGCCGTGAGCGTCAGCCGGAACCTCGAGCGGAGCGTGGGCCGGGAGGTACTTCTCGGTCTCGAGAGCAATGCTGGCCTGCATCTTGACGGCCTCGACTGGGTACTTACCGGCAGCGGACTCGCCAGAGAGCATAACGGCGTCGGTGCCGTCGTAGATGGCGTTAGCAACGTCGGCAACCTCGGCGCGCGTCGGGCGCGGGTTCTGCTGCATGGAGTCGAGCATCTGCGTAGCGGTGATGACGGGCTTGTAGGCCGCGTTGCACTTGGCGATGATCTCCTTCTGGATGTGGGGAACGAGCTCGGGCTTGATCTCGATGCCCAGGTCGCCACGGGCGACCATGATGCCGTCGGAAGCCTCGAGGATCTCGTCGAAGTTCTCGACGCCCAGGGCGCACTCGATCTTCGGGAAGATCGTCACGTGCTCGCCGCCGTTCTCGCGGCAAAGCTCGCGGATGCCGCGGACGGACTCGCCGTCACGGATGAAGGACGCGGCGATGTAGTCGATGTTCTCGGTCAGGCCAAAGAGGATGTCCTGACGATCGCGCTCGGTGATGGCGGGCAGCGAGATGTTGACGTTGGGCATGTTGACGCCCTTGCGCTCGCCAATCAGGCCGTCATTCTTAACGACGCAGGTCATGTCCTGGCCGCTGACGGACTCGACCTCGAGGGCAACCAGGCCGTCATCGATCAGGATGAGGGAGCCCTTCTCGACCTCGGAGGGCAGAGCCAGGTAGTCGAGGGAGATGTGCTCAGCGGTGCCGTGGAAATCCTCGGACGTGGGCTGAGCGGTGACGACAATCTTGTCGCCGGTCTTGACGGCAACCTTCTTGCCATCGACCAGAAGGCCGGTGCGGACCTCGGGGCCCTTGGTGTCGAGCAGGATGCCGACGGGCAGACCGAGCTCCTTGGAAATACGACGGACGCGCTCGATGCGACCGTGGTGCTCGTCGTAGGATCCGTGCGAGAAGTTAAAACGGGCGACGTTCATGCCCGCCTTGATCATCTCGCGGATGGTCTCGTCGCTATCGCAGGCGGGACCCATGGTGCATACAATCTTGGTGCGCTTGTACATTCAGACCTCCATCTGACATCGTCTTGCGCTGATAGATAAACCATAAGAAATAAAACCGAAATGATTATAACGAAATGCCGACCGAATACCCCAAAAAATCGACCGTATGCCGAAATGGAAGTTCATTTTTTTCGAGAAAAACGGTATATGAAAAATCTTTACCAACCGCTCTAACCGCTGCTATCTGGGCGATATGTCAGTTTGGCGATGTGCCGAAGAAAAAACGTTTTACCAATGTTGAGCATCACACGGTCTGCACCGTTGCGTGCGGACCATATTTCCAAACCGATTGTTTTGGCTAGACGCGCCGCTTTGGGGTACCATAGCTCCACTATCAACTGCCGCTCAGCACGGCAGCCTTGATGAGCCCTTGCCCTTCTCCTGGGAATTATGATCGGGCATCAATCTGCTGAGTGGCCCGAATCCCAGGAGGGGACTCTATATCCAAATGTAATACGTGTCCGCCGGGGGGGTGGTGCTCAGCGACCATGGTGTCGTTGATAACCTCGGCCTGAGCACCGGCGTGGCGTCGTCGCGCCTCGCCAAGACAGGCCCTAACAAGCTTGAGGAAGCCGAGAAGACGCCGCTGTGGAAGCGTTTCTTTGAACAGATGGCTGACCCTATGGTCATCATGCTGATCGTTGCCGCCGTCATCAGTGCGCTCACGGGTATGGTCAAGGGCGAGGCGGACTTTGCCGATGTCGCCATCATCATGTTCGTCGTTATCGTCAACTCGGTGCTGGGCGTGGTTCAGGAAGCCAAGAGCGAGGAGGCCCTCGAGGCCCTGCAGGAGATGAGCGCGGCGCAGTCCAAGGTGCTGCGCGACGGCAAGCTCGTGCACTTGCCGAGCGCCGAGCTCGTGCCTGGCGACGTGATTATGCTCGAGGCGGGCGACTCGGTCCCGGCCGATTGCCGCGTGCTCGAGAGCGCCACGATGAAGATCGAAGAGGCCGCCCTCACTGGCGAGTCCGTGCCGGTCGAGAAGCACGCCAACGCGATCGAGCTCGCCGCGGGCACCGACGACGTGCCACTCGGCGACCGTAAGAACATGTGCTACATGGGCTCCACCGTGGTGTACGGTCGCGGTCGCGCCGTCGTGGTCGGCACCGGCATGAACACCGAGATGGGCAAGATTGCCGGCGCCCTGGCCGAGGCCAAGGAAGAGCTCACGCCGCTGCAGGTGAAGCTCGCTGAGCTCAGCCGCATCCTCACCATCATGGTTATCGTCATCTGCGTCGTAATCTTTGGCGTCGATATCCTCCGCCACGGCGTGGGTAACGTTCTCACCGACCCGACTGCCCTGCTCGACACCTTTATGGTTGCCGTCTCGCTCGCCGTCGCTGCCATCCCCGAGGGCCTGGTCGCCGTTGTGACCATCGTGCTGTCGCTTGGCGTGACCAAGATGGCCAAGCGCCAGGCGATTATCCGTAAGCTTTCTGCCGTCGAGACCCTCGGCTGCACGCAGACCATCTGCTCCGACAAGACCGGCACCCTTACCCAGAACAAGATGACCGTCGTCAAGCACGAACTCGCCGCGCCCAAGGAGAAGTTCCTGGCCGGCATGGCGCTGTGCTCCGATGCTCAGTGGGACGAGGAGCTGGGCGAGGCCGTGGGTGAGCCGACCGAGTGCGCGCTCGTCAACGATGCCGGCAAGGCGGGCCTCACTGGCCTGACTGCCGAGCACCCGCGCGTGGGCGAGGCCCCGTTCGACTCGGGTCGCAAGATGATGTCCGTGATCGTCGAGACCCTGGACGGCGAGTACGAGCAGTACACTAAGGGCGCGCCCGACGTGGTGATTGGTCTGTGCACCCACATCTATGACGGTGAGAAGGTCGTTCCGCTGACTGAGGAGCGCCGCGCCGAGCTCGTGGCGGCCAACAAGGCCATGGCCGATGAGGCCCTGCGCGTGCTGGCGCTGGCGAGCCGCACCTACACCGAGGTTCCCGTCGACTGCAGCCCCGCTGCGCTCGAGCATGACCTGGTCTTTTGCGGCCTGTCCGGCATGATTGACCCGGTCCGCCCCGAGGTCGCCGACGCCATCCGCGAAGCGCACGACGCCGGTATTCGCACCGTCATGATCACGGGCGACCACATCGACACCGCCGTGGCCATTGCCAAGCAGCTGGGCATCGTCACCGATCGCAGCCATGCCATCACCGGTGCCGACCTCGATCGCATGAGCGACGAGGAGCTCGACGCACACATCGAGGACTACGGCGTGTACGCCCGTGTCCAGCCCGAGCATAAGACCCGCATCGTCGAGGCTTGGAAGTCGCGCGACCAGATCGTCGCCATGACGGGCGACGGCGTCAACGATGCCCCGTCCATCAAGCGCGCCGATATCGGCGTGGGTATGGGCATCACCGGCACCGACGTTACCAAGAACGTCGCCGACATGGTGCTTGCCGACGACAACTTCGCCACCATCATCGGTGCCTGCGAAGAGGGTCGCCGTATCTACGACAACATCCGCAAGGCCATCCAGTTCCTGCTTTCGGCTAACCTTGCCGAGGTGTTCTCGGTGTTTATCGCCACGCTCATCGGCTTTACCATCTTCCAGCCGGTGCAGCTGCTGTGGGTGAACCTGGTTACCGACTGCTTCCCCGCGCTCGCGCTGGGCATGGAGGATGCCGAGGGCGACATCATGAAGCGCAAGCCGCGCAACGCCAAGGACGGCGTCTTTGCCGGCAACATGGGCCTGGACTGCGTGGTTCAGGGCCTGATCATCACCGTGCTGGTGCTGGCGAGCTTCTTTGTGGGCGTCTACTTTGACATGGGCTACATCCACATCGCCGATATGATCGCCGGCAATGCCGACGAGGAAGGCGTGATGATGGCGTTCATCACGCTCAACATGGTTGAGATTTTCCACTGCTTCAATATGCGCAGCCGTCGTGCGTCGCTGTTTAGCATGAAGAAGCAGAACAAGTGGCTGTGGGCCTCTGCCGCGCTGGCGCTGGTGCTGACGGTGATCGTAACCGTGCAGCCGACGCTTGCCGAGATGTTCTTTGGCCCCGTGACGCTCGAGCTCAAGGGCGTTATCGCCGCGCTGGGCCTTGCCTTCCTGATCATCCCGCTGATGGAGATCTACAAGGCAATCATGCGCGCGGTCGAAATGGCGTAGATTACCCGGCCCGGGCCCGCCCCACGCCCTTTCTCCCTCACTGGTCCTCGCGCTTCGCGCTGCGGGATCGTTCGGGAGAAAGGGCTTCCGGGGCGGGCCCTGCGGTGACTCCGCTGCCTTTCCTCGCGCGGATGATAAGGGCTGAGGGAAAGTTTGTGAGCTGGTCGGGCTTTGCCCGGCCAGCTCTTTTTGATTTAAAATACCTGCTCAGTTGTGATTTTTGGTGCTGGGAGGCGTTTGTGGCTAAGGCTAAGGCTAAGGCGAAGAAAAAGACGACGGGGGCGCGGGCTAAACGCGATCGTCGTCGGAAGCTCGCGACCGAAGCTCCCGCATCTGCTGAGGAGTTGCTGGCGAGTGTACCGGGGCTTGACGCGTTGCAGGATGTTCCGGCGTTCGATGACCTGCCGGTCGATGCGGCTCAGCAGGCTGCATTTGACGACTTTTGCGCACAGGCCGAGGAGTCCGAGCAGATGCAGCTCGGTGCCGTGGTGCGCCTGGACCGCGGGTTTCCGCTGGTGGCGACTGCCGATGACACGTTTCGTGCCGAGCATGCCGTAGGGTTTGCCAAGTCGCGTGGCGAGGATGAGGTCTTGCTGCCCGCCGTGGGCGACCGCGTGGCGGTTCGCCGTGCTCCCGGGCACGACATGGGCGTGATCGAGTGCGTACTGCCACGCCGTACGAGCTTTGAGCGTTGGCGTGGCCGTGCCCGCGGTGAGCGCCAGGTGCTCTGCTCCAACGTCGACAGCGTGCTGATCGTGCAGGCGCTCGGCGCCGGCGAGGTGCTGCTCGATCGCGTGGCACGCTCACTGGTGTTGGCGCTCGATTGCGATGCCGAGCCGGTGGTGGTGCTCACCAAGGCCGACCGCTGCGAGGCCGATGAGCTCGAACGCGATCTGGACCGTGTGCGCCGTCTGGTGGGTCCGGACGTTTGCGTGATCGTGACGTCTTCTGCCGAGGGCCTCGGCTTAGACGAAGTGCGCGCCTGCGTGCCCGCCGGGAGCTGTGCCATGATTTTGGGCGAGTCGGGTGCCGGCAAGTCGACACTGCTCAATGCGCTGCTGGGCCACGATGCGCTGGCCACTGGCGGCGTGCGCGAGCGTGATGACCAAGGTCGCCACACCACGGTTGCGCGCGTGATGGTGGCGCTGCCGGGCAACGCCGGCGTGATCGCCGATGCCCCGGGCCTGCGCAGCCTGCCGCTCGTGGGACATGAGCGGGGTCTGGCGCGTGCCTTCCCCGAGATCGTCGAGGCGTCGCGTGCGTGCCGGTTTGGCGATTGCACGCACACTCATGAGCCGGGTTGCGCCGTTCGCGAGGCCGAGGACGCGGGACAGATCGACAATCTGCGCCTGGAGACGTTCCAAAACTTGGCGTCATCCATGCGCGTGAGTGCCCAAATGCTCGACCCCGATGTCCACCTGTAATTGAATTTTCCTATGACAGCCGTCTCCCAACTGTTCGGGAGGCGGCTTTTTTGCTGCCAAAGCGCCTCGAAATATGCGTTTTGCCGACGTTCTGACCAAAACCTTGCCACGAGCTTGACGGGCTGGTCAGCTTTTGGTCAGCAATTGGTTTGACACGTAAAACCAAGATTGCGATTGCGCCGCTTTGCGCCCTGGTCGCCCAGACAATGGTGGTACGGGCATTTGCCCGGTGCTACCTTGAGAGGAGCGGCCGTGAACAAGAGCAAGCGCATCGCCATCAGTTTGGTCGCGGGCGTGCTTGCCGCGGCGCTCTGCATGGTCTACGGCTCGTCGATCCGCTCGCAAGCCGAGCAGGCCCAGGCCGAGACTTTGGCAAAATATGGCGGCGACCGCGTTGAGGTGTGCGTCGCGGCGCGCGATATCGATGCGGGCGAGACCCTCGACGAGACTAATGTCATAACTCAGGAATGGCTGGCGAGTCTGCTGCCGCGTGATGCGGCGACCGAGCTGCGTCAGGTGCGCGGCGACGTGACGACCTCGCGCATTCCCAAAAACGCCGTGATTTGCAATGTCTACACCAAGGCCGAGAGCCACAAGCTCGAGGTGCCTAAAGGCAAGGTGGCCGTTTCGGTGGCGGTCGATGCCGAGCACTCGGTCGGCGGCGCCGCGGGCGTGGGCAGCTATGTAGACGTGTACGTGCAAAAAGATGGCGTGACCGATCGTTTGTGCGGCGCTTACGTGATCGATACCAGCGAAGATGCCGGCACCACGCGTGAAGGCAAGATCGAGTGGGTGACGCTGGCGGCAGACCCCGAAGATGTCAAGGAATTGCTGGGAGCCTCGGGAAAGGGAACGGTCAGCTTGACGATTCCCGCCACGGCGCGCGGCAAAAAGAGCGGAGGCGACGAGTGATGAAGGCGATCTGGCTTGCGTGCTGCGCGTGCGGCGATTACGGGCTGCTACAGCAGGAAGTCGAGGGTCGCGATGTGGGCGCGCAGGTGCTTCGCGTGGGCGACCTGGACGGGCTGGTATCCATGGCGCGGGCTTTTCCGTCGCGTCGCGGTGCCGCCATCATCGCGGCGTCTCTGTTCGATACCGAAGACGTGCGGAAGACCGTTGCGCGCCTGACGGCCGAGGGCCGCGTGAGTCGTGTCGTCGTGTTGATCGAGACACTCGACCCGTCGGATATCGAAGGGCTGTTTCGCGCGGGGGCGACCGAGGTCATCGCTGCGCACAGTTTGTGCGGCAACGGGCGCGCGGGTGAGGGAACGGTTGATTCCGATCGGCGCATGACGATTGAGCCCGATGCTTTTGTTGATAGGGAACCCGGGGCGCCTCGCGCTACAAGAGGCCCGCGTGTTGATGAATATGGAAAAGCGGAAGCCGAGCATGGTCGGCGCCCCCGGGACCCCCTTGCATACGATGACGCTGGAGGGCCGGTACCGTATGGCGATGACGTTCTGGCTGAAGATATGGGATACGTACACGGCGTAAATCTGGCCGATGAGCTCGACGAGGTCGAGGGTTTTGCCGGGGCTGGCGAGCCGTGTGCCGCTGCGTCTTTGGCTTCGGAACCGCAGCCCGGGCAGCCCGCCATGCCGGCTTGGGCTCAGCGCGTGACCGCGGCGGGGGAGACGGGGATGTTATCGCCCGCGTCCGTGTCGCCGGTTCCTGCGCCGTCAGCCCCCGCGCTGTCGGCGGACGCTTTGATTCCCTCGCGTCGGGCACCGGTCGTCTGCGCCGTTTCGGGTTCGGGCGGTTGCGGCAAGTCGACGATCGTTGCCACCATGGCGCATGCGGCGTCGCTGTTGGGTTTGCGTGCCGCCGTGCTCGACTTGGACCTCATGTTTGGAAACCTATACGATCTGCTGGGTGTCGATGCCCCGCACGATATGGCGACGCTTGTCGAGCCGTCGGCGGCGGGCGCACTTGCCGAGCCGGATATCGTGGCCGCATCGATGCGCGTCGCCCCGGGCGTCACGCTCTGGGGACCTGTCGCGGCCCCCGAGAAGGCCGAGTTCATGGCACGTCCGGTGGAGCTATTGCTCGATGTTTTGCGCCGCGAATCCGACGTGGTCTTCGTCGACACCTCAGTCTTTTGGGGTGATGCCGTGGCCGCCGCGGTGGCGGCGAGCGACCGTTGCCTGGTCGTAGGCGATGCGGCGGTATCGTCCGCGACATCCGCTTCGCGCGTCATTGAGCTGGCGAGCCGTGTGGGCGTACCGCGCACGCGCATGAGCGCCGTGTTCAACCGGTTTGGTGCGCGCGGCGCCGACGAGGACGTCGCCATGCGCTTCGAGATCGCCTGCGCACTGAGCTCCAAGATCCGCATTGCCGATGGCGGTCAGGACTTGGCCGCGCTCATGGCATTCGGTCGCGCCGACGAAGCAGTGGGTCAGACGAGCGCTTTTGCGACTAGCGTGCGCGAGGCCACGCGCGAAATGCTCGTGGAGCTGGGTTGCGCCGTCGGTCCCTGGAGCGATATGGTCGCCGACCGCGCGACCCGCACCGAGCGTCCGCGCATCCGTCTTCCCTGGTCGCGTGAGGGTGATTCGCGATGAGTCTGCAGACGAGGATTAAAGCCGCTGGCTCGGCCGCCACGGCTGCCCCCGTTGATGCGGGACGCCGCCGTGCCGTTAAACGCCGCACCAAGCGTGCGGTGATGGACCGCATGGGCTACGACGAGGTGGCGCGCATCAGTGCCTACGTCGATTCGGCCCTTGCCCGCTCTGAGCTACGTCCGGCGGTGGAGGCGGCGCTCAACGTGGAAGAGCCGACCGACTTGGCGACGCCTGAGCGTGAGACCATCATCGACGAGATCCTAGATGACGTGGTGGGCCTGGGACCGCTGCAGCCGCTCATCGAGGACGACACCGTTACCGAAATCATGATCAACGGCTGTCGCTCTGCCTTTTTTGAGCGCAGCGGCGTTTTGTATCCCATCGAGCACGCGTTTGAGGACGACGAGCAGATCCGTGTGCTCATCGACCGTATCATCTCGCCGCTCGGCCGTCGTATCGATGAGCGTAGCCCCATCGTCAACGCCCGCCTCAAGACGGGTTATCGCGTCAACGCGGTGATTCCGCCCGTGGCGATCGACGGGCCAATCCTCACCATCCGTAAGTTCTCGGACCGTATCTGTTCGTTGGACGAGCTTGTGGGGTTGGGGTCACTGCCGCTTTGGTATGCGCAGCTGCTGTCGTGCGCGGTGTCGTTGCGGCAGGACTTGGCGGTTGCGGGAGGCACGGGGTCGGGCAAAACCACGCTGCTCAACGCGCTGTCGTGCGAGATTTCTACCGGCGAGCGCATCGTGACGATCGAGGATTCCGCCGAGCTCAAGTTTGCACATCACCCACACGTTGTTCGTCTGGAGGCGCGTGAGGCGTCAATCGAGGGCGAGGGTGCGGTGACGATTCGCGACCTGGTGACCAATGCTTTGCGTATGCGCCCCGACCGCATCGTCGTGGGGGAGGTGCGCGGTGCCGAGTGCTGCGACATGCTGCAGGCCATGAACACGGGCCACGACGGCTCGCTCACCACGCTCCATGCGGGTACCGAGCAGGAGACCGTGGTTCGCCTGACGCTGCTTGCGCGCTACGGCATCGATTTGCCGAGTGAGCTTATCGAAGAGCAGATCGCCATGGCGCTCGACGGCATCGTGATGTCCGAGCGTCATGCAGATGGCAGACGCTTTGTGGCCTCGTATTCGGGGGTTCACCGCGGCGCGTCGGGCGGTGTTGAGCTCGAACGCTACGTGACGTTCGATGCCGCCAAACGCACCTGGACGCTCGACCGCGAGCCGCCGTTTATTGCGGAGGGCATGCGGTCGGGAACACTCACGCAAGAGGAGGTGGACGAATGGAGATCGCTATGCCCCTCGTCGTAGGGGGTTTGGCGGGGCTTTCTGTCGCGACGGCGTGTGGGGCAGAGCCTCGTGTGCCGCGGATGCCGCCGGCGGAGCTGGCGCGCCAGACGCTCGAATCGATGGCGGAGAAGTTGCCGCGTGAGTTGGCGGAAAACGACCTGCTGAAAAAGATTGCCCGCTCGTGGGCGTCGCTGATTCCCGCAGATTGCCTTGGGCTTGCTATTGAGGATAACGCGGCTCGTCTGGCATTTCTGCTGCTGTCGAGCGGTATCTGCAGCGTTTTGCTGGCCGTTGCGTCGTTGTCGCCCATCGGCTTTGTCTTGGGGCTGGTGGCGCCATTTGGCGTGGGTGCCGCGCGTGACACCTTCGATCGCCGACGCGAACAGCATGATGTGGAAGAGGCCATGCCCGAGGCATTCACAGCGTTATCCATGTCGCTTGCCTCGGGGCATTCGCTGGCACAGGGCATGCGCTTTGTGGGCGCCCATGCGCAAGAGCCGGTGCATACCGAGTTTGTGCGGGTGGCGGCGGCAATCGATTGCGGTGTCTCGGCGACCGACGCACTCGATGACCTACTCGTTCGCATCGATGCCCCCGGTCTTTCGCTTGTCACCTTGGCGCTCAAAGTATCGCAGCGTACCGGGGCTCCGCTTGCCGGCTTGCTGTCCGAGGCGTCGAGCATGGTGGGTGAGCGCATTGAGCTCAAGCGCCGTCTGGACGTTAAGACGTCACAGGCGCGTATGTCGGCACACATGGTTGCGGCGATGCCGGCGGGCATGTGCGCGGTACTGGCTTTGCTTTCGGCAGACTTTCGCCGCGGTCTTGCGACGCCGGCTGGTGCGGGCGCCGTGGTGCTGGGACTTACCCTCAACGTCGTTGCCCTGGTAGTTATCCGGCGCATTATGCGGGTGGAGTTATGAGCGCCCTGGTCGGGGTCGCAGCTTGTCTGTGTGCCCTGAGCGTATTTGCCGCGACAGGTTTGGAGCGTGCGGATGCTCGCAAGATTGCAGAGACATGCAAGCGTGAGGTGGCACTGGTCATTGCTGCGGGCTGCACGGTGATTGATGCCCTGACCGCGCGAATGAAGGGCGCCATTGGGACGGGCGGCCCGGCGCGGGTGTCGCTCGGTGAGGTG
Organism: uncultured Collinsella sp.; assembly: GCA_958372035.1. GTDB lineage: Bacteria > Actinomycetota > Coriobacteriia > Coriobacteriales > Coriobacteriaceae > Collinsella. The sequence goes on from CATXML010000003.1 coordinate 17,120, forward strand.
TCCGAGATGATCGACGTGGTGCGTCTGGGGCTCTCTGCCGGCCTTTCGTTTGACGCGGCGCTCGAGATTTTCTGCGCCAATCGTCGGTCGGTGCTGGCCGTCCGTCTTGAGCGAGCCTGCATGGCGTGGCGGGTGGGCGTGGGGACGCGCGAGGCCGAGCTGTTGGCCGCCGCGCGTGATTTGGACGTGAGGGCGCTCGAGACCTTTGCCATCACGGTGGGGCAGGCGCTTGCCCTGGGCGCTCCGCTAGCCGAGACGCTGGCTGCTCAAAGTCGCGAGATCCGTGCGGCCCATCGCGCCGCAGTCGAGCGCGAGATCGAGCGCGCACCGGTCAAGTTGCTGATTCCCACCGGCACGCTCATCTTGCCGGCGTTGCTTCTGTCCATATTGGGCCCGCTGCTGGGAGCAGGCGGGATGATGTAGGGAGGAATACATGAACACGATGACCGACATTGCGGGCAAGGCTTGGAGCTGGGCTTTTTGCCGTGCAATCCGCGCTCGCCAGCGTGCCAAGGCGCTGTTGCGGGAGGAGAGCGCGCAGGGCACTACCGAATACGCCATCTTGGTCGGCGTGCTCGTAGTGATCGCGATTATCGCCATCGTTGCGTTTAAGAGCAAAGTCGAAGAACTATGGAACGCGATCAAAGACGGCATCAACAGCCTGTAGGAGGCAGGCGACCTGTTGGTTCGCCGCTGGTGCTCGTCTGTTTGCTCGTGGCAATAGCGGTGACGCTTTGGGGGCTGGGGGTTGCGCGGCAGCAGCGTCCAGGCGCTACTGCCGATTTGGGATCGGGCTCGGCGGCGGTGTCGCAGGCGGAAGGCGCGCGAGATTCGGGCGGTCAGAATGCCGCCGTCACGGCTCGGACCTTTTTGCAGGCACTCGACGAGCGGGCGGTCAGCGCGACGGAGCCGCCTGCAGACAACGCGATTGCGGTTCGACTCGCATGGTCCGAGGACCGGCCGATGACCGAGGCAGCGGCAGACCTGTTGCGCGCCTACCGCGAGGTGCCCACGGCTCAGCTCGCCCTGAGCGGCTATCTCGATATTAAGGGCAACGTATGGGGCGCCATCGTGCGCGATGGGCGAGGCTGGGTCGACATGGTGACGGTTGCTGCGGATGCCGGCGATGCCTCGTGCCGCCTGCGTGCCGTGCGTCTGGTTCCGCAAACAACGGAGTCAAAGGAGGGGTCGTGAAATGCATGATGTCCTGCGTGAGGAATCTGCTCAGTCGACCGTTGAATACGCCATCGTCACCGTGGCGTTGTTGTCGATTGTGCTGGCGATTGCGGGGCTTTGGCGCGCTGGCACCGATGGGCGCTTGGCGGCACTGGTTGAGCGGGCAGCGTCCCATGGTGTCGCCCCATCGTCGGTTATCGATGCCGCGACGGGTGCCAAGGACATTGCTCTGTATTGATGTCGCGTGCGAGGATCGGGCGCAGTCTACGGTCGAGGCCGCCTTTTTGCTGCCGACATTTTTGACACTTATCTTGCTCGCGTTGCAGCCGGTGTGCCTGCTCTATACGCGCGCGGTCATGGAGTCTGCCGCCGCCGAGACCGCGCGGCTTATGACCACGACGACGGTGGAGAACGACGATGACCTTAAGGAGTTCACTCGCCGCAGGCTTGCCGCGGTGCCCAACGTCTCGATTTTTCATGCCGGCGGGCCGCTGTCGTGGGATATCGAGTTGGGGCGTGCCGGTGCCGGCGGCGTTTCGTCCGTGTCTGTTGCCGGCGAGGTTAAGCCGCTGCCCGTGATCGGTGCATTTGTGCAGGCCATGGGCAGTGCGGGTGAGGGCGGCTATGTCGAGCTCAAGGTCGACGTCTCGTATCGATCGCGTCCCGAATGGCTGGAGGGAGATTATGATTCATGGATTGCTGCATGGGATTAAGCGCTGCCTGCTGCGGGTGACGCAAGGGTTTGCGGCCCGCCGTCGACCAGGCGCTCGCCGCAAGCGGGGCGGCTTTATGGGCCGTGCCGGTATCGACTTGTTTATCGAAGACGGTGCCTATACCACGCTCTCCTCTGCGGTTGTTATTCTGGTGGTGCTTACGCTGCTGTTTTCGTCGACCGCGGCGATATGGAGCATGTCGCGCGCCGGAGATACCCAGGTGGCGGCCGATAGCGGTGCCCTGGCGGGCGCCAACGTGGTGTCGTCCTATCACACAGCCGCCACGGTGGTCGATGCGAGCATTTTGAGTTTGGGCCTGGCGGGGTTTGCCACGATTGGCACCGGCTTGGTTGCCATTCTCATTCCAGGCGCCGAGGTTGTCGGCAGCGATATCATCGATACGGGAACCCAGATCATTAAAACGCGTAACAAGTTTGCCAAAAGCGCGGCAAAGGGCTTGCAAAAGATCGAGACCGCCTTGCCGTACCTGGTTGCCGCGCGCGCCATGCAGGCAGTATCGGCGCAGGATACCGACGGCGTGACCTATACCGGTACGGCGCTTGCCGTGCCCAGGACATCCGAGTCGGATTTTGTTGCGCTCGAAGGATCCGAAATCTCGACCGATGCCATTAAAGATGCGTCGGAAGATCTGGAGCGCGCGGCCGAGGAGCTGCAAAAAGCATCGGAGGAGACGGCGAAGGCCAAAGAGCGCGCCTGGCTAGCGGATTGCGGTGGATCGGATAAAGGTTCGGTCGGCAGCTGTTCGTGTATGTGGGAGCGCGCAAAAAGCCTAACGGATCTCTCCGGTGTTCAAAATCCGCATTACTCATCGAGCGTTACGTGGGAGCCTCAAGTTGCCCTTGATCGCGCGAAGGACTACTACCATTGGCGTCTGACAAATGAGAAGCCCCAAGGCTCGAGTGTCGAGATGAAGGCAGAGTCTGCGGCGCGTAAGGCGTTTTATACCTATGCGAGCGCGGAGGTCGATCGGGCATATATAACCGAGAACGGAGACGGGGTTTCCTCCTATATACCGCTGCTGCCGCGCAACTCTGATGAGGTTCGGGCGACGGAACTCTATACCGATGCGGTGTGGCCGACGAGCGTGAACGATGGCAAGGCGTATCTGCATTACGGGACGACCTGCCCTAACTATAAGAAAGGAACGCCGAGCGGATTTGCTTCGGTTGCCGATTACGATGGACAGGACAAATGCAGCAAATGCCATTTTGGCGTTTTGTCGCTTGGTGCTGTTGCGGCGCCTTCAACCTCTATCGAAAACGGCTTCGAGTATCACTTTGACAAGTTTAAAGACGCCCTGGAGGACTACATCGACTGTCGTAACAAGGAACTCGAACTCGAGCGTCAGACCGAGGACGAAGCCGACCGTGCGGGCAATGCGTTCGATGCCGCCATCAAAGAACTTTCCGGTGAGCGCCCACGCATCGCCCCGCCCGGTCGCAACGGCGTGGTTACCTTTGCGGTCTCTGGTGCCATCTCCAGTCCCGACGAGCTCAGCTCCTCGTTTAACACGGCAGTTGAGCTTGGCGATCGTGGTGCAATTTCTGCTGCAGTGCTCGCGCCCGATGATGCGACGGCACAAAATAACGTCCTCGCGCGGTTTTTCTCGACGCTGGAGGAGCGTTCGGGCGGCGTTGCCGGCGTGCTCGACGGCGTTATGGATGTTTGGGGCCGCCTGCTTGTGGGGTACGGAGACATCCAGGGTGCGGCCGACGAGCTTATGGGAGAGCTGATCGGTGGCTTGGGAGGGGGTAGCGGCGCGTTGGGCTCCATTGCGTCCTGGCTCGGTGACACCGTCTCGTCCTCCGTGGCGGCGCTGGGGCTCGAACCGTGCGATTTGCGTCTGCGAAAACCGGTGCTGACCGATACCGCCAATGTCATTAAAAGTCCGGGGTCCGATATCGCGGGCATCTCCAAAACTCAAGATACCCTGCGAAAAATCCCCTTGGGCGTGACTGACCCAAAGGCACTTTGCGAGGCCTTGGAATATCACGTCGAGCGCACCATCAGCGGCGCGGTGTTCACGCTTGCGGAGATCCCGCTGCCCGGCGGCGGCTCCATCCCGCTCACGGTCGATGTTGCCACGCTGGCGGGGGCTTTTGGCGGTGGGTCGTAATGGGCATTCGCACGGGCTTGCACGGGGAGCGTGCCCAGGCGACGGTCGAGATGGCCGTGGTTACGCCCGTCCTGAT
>CATXML010000004.1 GCA_958372035.1 uncultured Collinsella sp.
GAGCTGGGCAACCATCCGTATGGCTACACGCCCTTCTCGTTCGACCTCACCCCGTACCTCAAGACGGGCGAGGAGAATACCATCGCCGTCAAGGTCAACCATCAGGTTCCTTCCAGCCGTTGGTATTCTGGCTCGGGCATCGGTCGCAATGTCGACCTCGTGGTGACCGACAAGGTTTCTGTGACCAGAGACGGCGTCCACGTGAGCGCTCCTCAGCTCCAGAGCGAGAACGGTGGCAACGTGACCACCAAGCTCTCGTCCACCATTGTTAATAATGGTGACAAGGACGCTAACGTGACGCTCGTGCAGACCATCTTCCCTAAGGGTGGCAAGGTCGAACAGGCCATCGGCACTGTGACTACCGACGCTCAGGCTGTTGCCGCAGGCGAGTCCAAGACTATCGAGTCTCAGATCAGTGCTGCCAACCCGAGCCTTTGGTCCACCGAGTCCCCCAACCTCTACACGGTTCGCACCGATGTCAAGGTTGATGACAAGGTCGTCGACACGTATGACACGGTGTTCGGTTACCGCTGGTTTAACTACGATGTCACCAAAGGCTTTTCCCTTAACGGCAAGAATGTCAAGCTCAAGGGCGTCTGCATGCACCACGATCAGGGCGCCCTGGGTTCCGTCGATAGCCGTGCGGCTGTCGAGCGCCAGGTGCGTATCCTGAAGGAGATGGGCTGCAACTCCATCCGCACGTCTCACAACACGCCGTCTCGCGTGCTCGTTGAGGTGTGCGAGGAGCAGGGTATCCTGCTCGACGAGGAGATCTTCGACGGCTGGACCGATGCGAAGAACGGCAACAGCTTCGACTACGCTCGTTTCTTCAATAAGAAGGTCGGCGACTCCAAGATCATCGGTGCCAAGTCCGATCAGGTCTGGGCCGAGTTCGATCTTAAGGCGACCATCGCCCGTGACTTTAACTCTCCCTCGGTCATCATGTGGTCCGTGGGTAACGAGATGATCACCGGCGGCACCAAGCCGTTTGACGAGACTGCTCAGCTCAACCTTATCAAGTGGACCAAAGAGGCCGACACCTCTCGTCCCGTGACGCTTGGCGACAACCAGCTCAAGGGTGGCTCGTGGAATTATCATCCCGACAACCTCGCCAACGCTGGTGGTCTGATCGGTATCAATTACGCCGACGGCAGCAGGTACGATCAGCTGCACGCCAACAACCCGTCTTGGAAGTTCTACGGTTCTGAGACCGTCTCGTCCGTTAACAGTCGTGGCGTTTATAACACGCTCGGCAGCATGGCCGATGCAGGCGGACACCAGCTTACTTCTTATGACACGTCTTACGTGAGCTGGGGCCACACGGCCTCCCAGGCATGGTATGACACCATCACTCGCGACTTTGTTGCCGGTGAGTATGTCTGGACTGGCTTCGACTACCTGGGCGAGCCCACTCCGTGGAACGGCGTTACTGCCGGTGTCCAGGGTGGCGACTGGAGCATCGCGCCGAAGAACTCCTACTTCGGCATCATCGATACGGCCGGCCTGCCCAAGGATACGTACTATCTGTATCAGAGCCAGTGGAACGACAACCTGCACACACTGCATATCCTTCCTGCATGGAAAAACGATATGGTCACGAAGGATGGCAGCGGCAAGGTCAGGGTCGTTGTCTACACCGACGCCGCCGGCGTTGAGCTCTTCTTTACGCCTAAGGGCTCCACGACTCCGCAGTCGCTGGGCAAGAAGACGTTTACCAAGAAGACCACCGCTGCTGGCTACACCTATCAGATTTATGAGGGTGAGGGCAAGAGCGGTAAGACGGCCGAGAACCTCTGGCTCAGCTGGAACGTTCCGTATGCCGATGGCACCATTACCGCCAAGGCCTATGACGAGAACGGTAACGTCGTCTCGACCGAGAACTGGGATGGTCGTCAGAGCGTGACGACCACCGGTGCTGCCGCCAAGCTCGACGCTTCGGTCGATCGTGCCGATCTTTCTGGCAAGGGCGACCTGGCTTATGTCACCGTGAGCGTCAAGGACCAGAACGGCAACATCGTTCCCGACGCCAAGAACAACGTGAAGTTTAAGGTGAGCGGCGCAGGCGAGCTCGCCGGTATCGACAACGGTAGCTCCCCCGACCATCAGTCCTACCGCGACAACAACCGCAACGCCTGGGCCGGTCAGCTGGTGGGCATTGTGCGCTCCAACGGCAAGGGCGGCGACATCACCGTTACCGTGACCGCCGACGGTCTCGATTCCAAGACGGTGACGATCTTCTCTACGGGTTCCAGCGATCCTGCTGCTCCCAAGTCGATTTCGAGCCTGCTCTACTCCCGTTTCTACTATGTGAAGACGGGCAGTGAGCTTTCCCTGCCCAAGCAGGTTGACGTCAACTACTCTGACGGCACGTCCGAGAAGAAGGATGTTGCATGGGACAACATCAACAAGGACGCTCTCTCCAAGCCTGGCACCTTCCAGGTTTCCGGCGAGGTCGAGGGTGCCAAGGTCTCTTGCACCGTAACCGTGCTTGATGAGGTCGCGGCGCTTCTGAACTATTCGGCCACCACTCCGGTTGGTACCGTCGCATCGCTTCCCGATGCGCGTCCTGCCGCTATGGCCGACGGCACCGTCCTTAATGCGAGCTTCCCCGTTAAGTGGGAGACTCCGGCCGAGGATGCCTACAACAAGGCCGGCACGGTGACCGTCAAGGGCACCGCCAATGTCTTTGGTAAGGACCTGACTGTTACCGCTACGATTCGCGTTCAGAACGAGAAAGTGACCATCGGTGACAACGTCGCTAACTGCGGCGCTCTCATGAGCGTCACGCAGAGCGTGCCCGAGAACAAGCAGTCCGACTCCCTGTCTGCTATCAACGATGGCGTGACCGCCTTTACTCCCGGCAAGGGCGACGGCAGCGCAAACACTTCGTGCTGGTCCAACTATACCTATGCACAGGAGGAGGGCAACACCAAGTCGAGCGTAACCTTTAACTACAACACCCAGCAGCGTCTGGGTCGTGCCGTGGTGCACTTCGTCGAGGATTCTTGGTCTGCAAGCTATCCCGATGCCGGCACCACCAAGCTCGAGGTTTCCGAGGACGGCAAGGCATGGCGCGAAGTTGCCACGACCGAGACCATCGGTTCTGCCAACAACCGCGTTAAGCCCTATACCTACGAGTTCGAGCCGACGCTCGCTACGTTCGTGAGGTTCACCTTCACGAATAAGAACGTGACGCTCCCCAACGCCAAGCCCTGCGTCTGCATCACCGAGATCCAGCTGCTCGAGGCCAAGGGTAGCTTCGACACCAATACCGATGCTGCGCTCGATAGCCTGACGGTCAACGGCAAGAAGCTGAGCGCCAGCAATCTCGAGAAGGGCAGCTATTCCACTGCCGCCCTCTTTGCGACGGTTGAGGCCGTTCCGGCCAAGAACACCGCCGTTACCGTGCTGCCGGCTCACGACAACAAGATCAACATCATCCTTGAGTCCGAAGACCACGCTACGCGCAAGACCTTTGTCATCAACCTGGCTGCTGACAGCAGCTCGAGCGTGCTGCCCGACGACAACGATGAGCGCGACGTTCCCAATGAGGACATCAAGAACAAGGCTGCTGGCAGCGAGTTGAACCCCGCTTCTGGCAACGAGGGTCCCGTCGAGTTTGCGTTCGATAAGAACAACGCCACGTACTTCCATACCAATTGGAGGAACGGCTTTAAGCCCAGCGCCGATCAGCTGTGGGTCTCTATGGAGCTCAAGGAGGCCACGAGCGTCGAGGCACTGCGCTACCTGCCGCGTAACTCCGGTGGCGACGGCGGCTACAACGGCATCGTTACCGATTACGAGATTCAGTATCGCGAGAACGAGTCCGACGAGTGGAAGACCATTTCCACTGGTCACTGGAAGGGCTACAAGGACGAGGGCTTTGAGATGGGCTGGCGTGTTGCTCAGTTCGATCACCCCGTCACGGCTAAGTACTTCCGCTTTAAGGCCAACGGCACCCAGGCTGCCAGCGGCGACAATGAGCACATGAGTGCCGCCGAGATCCGCCTGCGCAAGACGAGCCCGGCTACCGAGATCAAAGCCGAGCAGGTTGCTGCTGCTGATGCCCTTGAGGTCGCGAACATCAACGACGAAGAGGACATCAAGGCTCAGATCGCCAAGACGGTCGAGGTTACGGTCGACGGCGAGAAGCTCACCTATGGCCTGGACTACAAGCTTGGCTTTGAGATGGGCAACGTGAGCGAGAACGGCCGTCAGGTCACCGTTACCGTGACCGGCATCGAGGACTACACGGGTTCTGTCGATAAGGTCGTAAACGTTACCGAGACCAAGGCGACGCTCGAGGGCATTGCGGTGAACGCCGATGCCGCCAAGCGCGCTTACACCGAGGGCGACAAGCTCGACCCGACCGGTCTGGTTCTGACGCTGTCCTACAGCAATGGCACCACGGACCAGGTTGAGTACAGCGAGTCGACCAAGAACGACTTTACGTTCAATCCGAGTCTGGACACGGAGCTGACGGAGAATGGCAACCTTGAGGTGACCGTTACCTATGGTGGCAAGTCCAACAGCTACGTCGTTACCGTAAGCAAGAAGGCTCCGACCAAGCCGGACAAGCCCAACCCCGATCAGCCTAAGCCGGAGCAGCCCGGTGGCGGTAACCAGGGTGGCAACGGCAACCAGGGCAACACCGGTAATACCGGAAACAAGCCCGATGCATCTACCAAGCCCAGTGCCTCCGGCAAGCCCGGTAAGGGCAACGGGGTCATGCCCGGCACGGGCGACTCCACGCTGATCGCAGTTGCGATGGCTGGCTTTGCTGGCGTGGCGGCTATCGCTTGGGGCATCGTTGCCCGCAAGCGCCGTCAGAACTAGCGCGCCCTGATAGACGCGCCCCTTATAAGGAGGGGCGCGTCATCGTGCGTCAGGGCACTTCATCTATTTTGTAAGACATAAAGACAGGAAGGGAACGTGAGTATGACGGTACATAAGACCAAACTGCTTTGGCGTGTAACCGCCACGATTGCCTGCGTGTTTGCAATCGTGTTGGCGTCTTCGCTGCTCTATGCTCGACCTGCTGTGGCGGCTGAGGCAAATCTTGCCCTCAATAAAACCGCTGTAGCGGATAGCGAGGAGGCGAATTCGGTTCGTGCGGCCCTGGCCGTCGACGGCAACGACTCCACGCGTTGGGGTAGTGCCGAGGATAACGCCGGTGGCGCCCATTGGATTTATGTCGACCTCGGGTCTTCCAAGACCGTAAAGAGGGCGACGATCAAGTGGGAGTCCTACAAGGCAACTGGCTATAAACTTCAGTATGCGACGGGCAATACTGCCCCCGCCGCCAATAGCGCCGACTGGAAAGACGTCCACACGTCTACCAATCGCCCGGCATCGCTTACCGATGCCATTACGTTTAACGCCCCCGTGACGGGACGCTTCTTCCGCCTGTACGTTACGGGCTTTACGAGTTCCGATCCCAAGGGCGCTGTTCCCGAGTGGCCCACCATCGCGGTTAACGAGTTCGAGCTCTACGGCGATGAGACCGCTGCTCCCTCTACCCAGGATCCGCAGCAGAATGTTGCTCGCGGCAAGAACGCTGTTGCCGATAGCGCAGAGGCAAGCACCCTCGGCGCTGCCAAGGCCGTCGACGGGAATACGTCTTCTTCGAGCTCCCGCTGGGCGAGTGCGGTTGACGCTACTGCCTCCCAGGACGGCGGTCCTCACTGGATCTATGTCGATCTGGGCCAGCAGCGCGACGTAAAGTGCGTCCGCGTGTTCTGGGAGCTGCGCAAGGCCAAGGGCTACAAGATTCAGATTGCCAATGGCGCGACCGCTCCGGCTGCCGATAGCTCTGATTGGCAGACCGTTTACACCAACGACGGTCATCCTGCAAGCAAGACCGACCTGATTACCCTTGACCAGGTGCATCAAGCCCGCTTTGTCCGTCTGTATATCGATCACAACACCTATGCCGACCCCGATGGCGGTGTCGCATGGGGCAACGTTTCCATCTTTGAGCTCGAGGTCTATGGCGGCACGCCCAAGATGGACATGAACGGCCTGGCCGATGCCATCAAGGTCGAGGCTCCCAAGAAGGGCGATACGCAGCTCAAGGTCACCCTGCCGACCTCCGACGAGTACGACGTCACCTATAACGGTACCGACTACGAGCAGGTTATTGGCGCTCAGGCCGAGGATGGAACCATCCCCATCTATCAACCGATCGTCGATACGCAGGTCAAGGCCTCTTTTAAGGTGACCAAGAAGAGCGACAAGAACACCTATGCGTTCAAGGAAATCCCCGTTACCGTTCCTGGTAAGTTTCAGGTCGAGGCGGGCGATAACGTCGCTCCCGAGGTCCTGCCGCAGCTTCGTGAGTGGAAGGGCCGCTCCGGTTCCTTTGCTCCTACTGCGCAGACGCGCGTTGTTTACGACAACGATGAGTTCAAGACGGCCGCCGACGAGCTGGCCGCCGATTACAAGGACCTGTTTGGCTCCGAGCTTGCCGTCGTAAAGGGCGGCGCCGCCAACGCAGGCGATATCTTCCTGTCCAAGACCACTGACAAGTCCCTTGGTCTTCAGGACGAGGGCTATCTCATGGAGATTGGTGACTCCGTGAGCGTTAAGGCCGAGACCAAGACCGGTGCCTACTGGTCTACCCGTACCATCCTGCAGGCCCTTAAGACCGGTAACGGTTCTATCCCGCAGGGTGTCACCCGCGATTATCCGCTGTATAAGGTGCGTGGCCTGATTCTCGATGTGGGTCGTAAGACCTTCTCGCTCGACTGGCTCAAGCAGATGAGCAAGCAGCTCTCCTGGTTCAAGCTTAACGACTTCCAGGTCCACCTTTCCGACAACTACATTTGGGTCGAGGAGTATTCTGACGACACCGTTAACACCGCTTACAACGGATTCCGTCTGGAGTCCGACATCAAGAAGGGCGGCAACAACGGTAAGAACAAGGCCGATCTGACGAGCACCGACGTGTGGTACTCCAAGGCCGATTTCCGTGAGTTCATCAAGCACTCGCGTGACCTCGGTGTCAACATCGTCCCCGAGTTCGACATGCCGGCACATTCCCTGGCACTCACCAACGTGCGTCCCGACCTGCGTACGCCTAAGTCCATGACGCATCGCGGCAACGACCACCTTAACCTGGCCGGAAAGTACGATGAGTCCCTGGCCTTTGCGCTTTCCATCTGGGATGAGTACCTTACCGGTTCCAATCCCGTCTTCGACAACCAGACCATGGTTCACATTGGTGCTGACGAGTACGAGGCCGACGGCAACGCGTATCGCAACTTCGTCAACGACCTCTTTAAGCACATGGAGGATTCGGGCCGCACCGCTCGCGTGTGGGGCAGCCTCAGCTGGATCAAGGGTTCCGTTGACGTTCAGGGTAAGGGCGCTGCCGGTCAGCACCGCCAGATGAACCTCTGGAGCAAGGACTGGGCCAAGATGGACGAGATGTACAAGCTCGGCTTTGACCTGATCAACTGCATCGACAGCAGGTACTACATCGTTCCCAACGCCGGTTATTACTTCGATTACCTCAACGACAACACTATCTATAACTCTGCGATCAATAACTACAACAACGTTACGATTCCTGCTGGCGACGAGCAGATGATCGGTGGTGCCTTTGCCGTCTGGAACGACATGTGCGGCAAGAAGGAAAATGGCATCTCCGAGTACGATGTCTACGATCGCATCACCAACTCCGCGGGTCTGTACGCCGCTGCTACCTGGGGCAAGGGCTCTGCCGACGTTTCCGGCGCCAAGGCTACGGCCAAGAAGCTCGGCGACGCTCCCAACACCAACTTTGGTTACAAGACCACGGCCAACGCCGAGGGCACCGTCATGCAGCTTGGCATGGACGATGCCAAGGACGCTTCGGGCAACGGTAACAATCTCAACCTGAAGTCTGCCAAGAACGCTAAGGTCGTCGACGTCGACTTTAAGAAGGCGCTCGAGCTCAAGGGCGGCAAGAGCCATGTCGCGCTGGATTCCGATCTTGAGACCGCTGGTCTTGGTAACGATCTGCGCGTGAAGGTCAAGCGTACCGACGCCACGAGCGACAAGGACCAGATCCTGTTCGAGAGCCCCTATGGCTCCATCAAGGCCGTTCAGGCAAAGACCGGCAAGGTCGGTATTACCCGTGAGAACCGTGACTACTCGTTTAACTACACGCTGCCCATGAACGAGTGGGTCGAGCTTGAGTTTAAGAATGAGGGCATGGGCAAGGTTTCGCTCTATGTGAATGGCGAGCTCAAGGAGACCATCGGTCAGGACGGCGGCACCAAGCTCAAGGCTACGTGCATGCTTCCTGTCCAGCGTATCGGTAGCAAGACTGCTGCCTTTACGGGCTACGTCGACGACGTTCGCTTGACGCGCAGCGCTACGTTTGCGACCACCATGGCGCTCGACAACGCCGAGCTCAAGGCACGCTCCGTGCTGGCTGCCGGCGCCGACGATGCCGAGCTCGAGACGCTCGTCGAGCAGGCTCGCGACCTTATCAACCAGGTCAACCCCGATGCCGCCGAGATCGCCAATCTCGCGCAGCAGATCAACGACCGCGTTGCCAACGTCAAGTACAAGCCTGCCGATTACAGCAAGCTCGACGCTTTGCTCGCCGCAATTCCTTCCGATCTGTCTGTCTATACCGACGAGTCCGTTGCGGCACTCACGTCTGCGCGCGATAGCATCCAGCGCGATCTGCCGGTGAGCATGCAGGATACGGTTGATGCCTACACGAAGACGCTCACCGAGGCAATTGAGGGTCTCGAGCTTAAGTCTGCAGACAACAACTTCGCTCAGAGCGTGACCGCTACAGCCTGCTCCGAGGAGAAGACCGGCGAGACCGCTCCCAACGGTCCTGCTGCGGCTGCCGTCGACGGCGACGAGTCCAGCTTCTGGCACAGCCAATGGAGCGCCCCCGCCGACAATGACATGCCTCACTGGTTCAACGTTAAGCTTGCTGCTCCCGCCAAGGTGAGCGGTATGGTGTACGTGCCGCGTACCGGTAGCTCCAATGGTCGTTTGACCAAGTACCATGTCGAGGTGAGCACCGACGGTGGTAGCACCTATACGAAGGTTGCCGAGGGTACGCTCGAGTCCAGTGTGGGCGCCAAGAACATTACCTTCGACGAGCCTGTTGCCGGTGCAACCGACGTCAAGCTCTACTATGACGAGACCGATGGCGATAGCGCCGCAAATAGGAACAAGTTTGCAACCGCTGGCGAAATCCGCGTTCGCGTCATCGACGAGACGGTTGACCTCGATGGTCTTGCCGCTCTGATCGAGCAGGCCGAGGGCCTCGACAAGGATTCGTACACTACGGAGACTTGGAAGAAGCTCCAGGTCGCCCTTAAGGATGCCAAGGATGTTGCTGCAGACGAGAACCCCTCGTTTGAGGCTGTGAACGGCGCCAAGGGCAAACTCCGTTCCGCGATGCTGGGCCTGCGCCCTGGCACCCCGGATCCCGTTACTCCCGACCCCGACAAGCCCAATCCGGATAAGCCCAATCCGGATAAGCCGAATCCCGACAAGCCGGGCACCTCTGGTGGCGGCAATGGCGGCTCCGGTACCGCTGGGTCTAACAAGGGCGATTCGACTACGGGCAACAAGGGCGATAAGAAGCCTGGCACCCTGGTTAAGACCGGTGATGATCAGGCAATGTACATCGCGGTCGCGGGTGTCGTGGGCCTGCTTGTTGTCGGTGCCGGTGTTGTGCTGTATGTCAAGAACCGTCGTCAATAGAACGAAGTCGGATGAAGACCTGCCTCAAGAAAGGGTTTAAGAGATGAAGAAACGGATGATAGCCAAGCTGCTCGCTGTCATAGCGGTTATGCTTGCCTGCTTGGGCGGCCTGGCTCCGTTTTCGGCCTATGCCGATGATACGGCGGCCGAATATAAGCTGTACCCCACGCCGCACAGCATGGTGTACGGCAACGGTGCGCAGACGCTGCGCAACAAGGCAAGCGTGCTTACAGAGTCCGGCATCGATGCCGATACCATCAGCCGCCTTGATGAAGCTTTGGCGCTGAAGGGCATCAAAGCAAAGAGCGTTGACGCTATTCCTTCCAAGAGCACCGTGACGACGGTTCTTGTGGGCGTCAAGGGTTCCGGCGGCGCGGTTGACACCTATGTTGACCAGCTGGTGCAAGAGGGCAAGCTGTCCTATACGGACGGCCTGTTCGACCACAACGATTCCTATGTCTTGGCTTCGCTTCCGTCTGACGGCAACGAGCCCGACCGCGTTATCGTTTTGGGCAAGACCACCGATGCCGCCTACTATGGACTGACCACGCTTTATCAGATTCTGCAGCAGACTTCCGATGCCAAGCTGCGCACCTTTACCATGTCCGACTATGCGGACGTGGTGACGCGCGGCTTTATCGAGGGCTACTATGGTAATCCTTGGAGCACCGAGGATCGCGTGAACCTGATGCAGTGGGGTGGCTACTACAAGCTCAACGCATATGTCTACGCCCCCAAGGATGACCCCAAGCACAATGCCAAGTGGCGTGATCTCTACACCGAGGAAGAGCTGACCGAGAAGATCGAACCGCTTGCAGAGGCCGGCAACACCTCCAAGTGCCGCTTTGTGTTCGCGCTTCATCCGTTTATGCACAACCCCATTACGAACTCTAACTACGACGAGTCCGTGGCTGTTCTCAAGGAAAAATTCACCCAGGTTATGGACCATGGCGTTAGGCAGATTTCCATCCTGGCAGATGACGCCGGCAACCAGGGCAGCGCTCTGTACACCAGGCTTTGCAATGACATGACCGATTGGCTGCACGAGAAGCAGACCGAGAAGAACGCCGACGGATCGCTTAAGTACCCTGGTCTCAAAGACACGCTTATCTTCTGCCCTGTGAACTATATGGGCTGGGGCGAGTCTTGGTATGCCAACCTCCCCAAGAGCGTCCAGGTCATCAACACCGGTGGCCGCGTGTGGGGCAAGGTCGACAATAACTTCACGTCGTCCTTCACCAACAATTCTGGCGTTGCTCCCTTTATGTGGATCAACTGGCCGTGCACCGACAACAGCAAGGACACCCTGTCCATGGGCGGCTATGAGAACGCCCTGGGCACCGATGTCCAGCCCGGCAAGGTTCAGGGCGTCGTGCTCAACCCCATGCAGCAGTCCGAGCCTTCCAAGGCCGCTATCTTCATGAACGCCGATTTCTCTTGGAATCTGTGGAAGAGCCAGGAGCACGCCGACCAGGCTTGGGAGGATTCGTTCTCCTACGTCGACCACAATTCTCCCATCGCCACGAAGGGCTCCAACGCGCTGCGCGAGCTGAGCCGCCACATGAAGCGTTATACCGGCGGTGGCGTAGTCTTCGAGAGCCGTGAGTCCGCCAATATCAAGACCGAGCTCCAGGCTTTCCAGGGCAAGGTTACCTCTGGTACCGCAACCGCCGAGGATTGCGACCAGATGATTGAGCTCTTCCGTGGTCTGCAGAAGTCCGCCAAGACCTATCGTTCCAATGCCGGCAACAAGGCCATGCTCGACCAGATCGTGTATTGGATTGATGCTTGGGATGACGTGACGCGTGCCGCTATTGCCGAGCTTCAGGCACTCAAGGCCGACCTCTCGGGCGACAGCTCTCAGATGCTTTCTAAGTATTCCGAGGGTTCCGAGGCACTCGCTGCCTCTCACAAGCACGGCTTCCACTATGTGGACCACACCGAGTATGCATCGGTGGGCAAGGCCTACATCATGCCGATGCTTAATGCCCTCAACAACTACCTGGGTCAGCGCGCTACGCTAGCTGCCGACCCCAATGCCGATACCACGCAGTTTGTGACCAGCCGTACCGACACTCCCGAGGGCAAGGTCGAGAACGTCTTTGACGGTAAGGCCAACACGGGCGTTATCTACAAGACCCCCAACAAGCTCACGGCGGGTACGTACTTTGGCATGATCAAGAACAAGCCGTTCGATCTGACCAACGTGACCTTTATTCAGGGCAATGGCGCTGACTATATGCAGCATGCCAAGCTCCAGACCTATGATGGCAAGAACTGGAATGACGTTGAGGGCCAGGGTGATCTGACTGGCACGACCGTCACCGTTACCGGCCTGGACGTCAAGGGCGTCTATGGCGTTCGCCTCATCGCCACGCAGGATAACAGCCGCGATGCTTGGCCGACCATCTACGAGATCCAGGTCAACAAAGAAGAGCAGACTCCCGAGGGTCAGCCCGTCGCAGGCGCGGTGACCATCGATGGCCAGGTTTTGGCCGCACAGTCGCTCTCCAACATCAACGACGGCAACGTCTCGACCTATGCGCACCTTCAGTACAAGAAGGCCAATGCCGACGACCCCGAGTACGATATCCGCGATACCACGCAACCTAACGCCACAGTGACCCTTACGTTTACCAAGACGTCCGTGGTCGATACGTTCACCTTCGTGCAGGCGGCACGCAACGGCAACGAGCCCACTTCTGGTGATGGTATCAACGCCGGCGTGCTCGAGTACCAAAACGAGGCGGGCACGTGGATCAAGGCCGGCGATATCGACGGCACGGCCACCCAGACCATCACGCTGCCCAGCGCCGTCAAGGCCAAGGCAATCCGCGTCAAGAACACCGCTGCCACCAAGTCTTGGTGGAAGGTCTTTGAGCTTTCTGCCACCAAGGGTGCTTCCACCGAGCCCGAGCCCACCGCTACGGTTACGAGCACGGGCCTGGATGTGTACCAGAACTATGCACTTTCCCGTGTTGTCGACGGTAACGAGGATACGTACGCTTGGGTTAAGCACAACTCTGGCGGCGGCAACATCAAGAGCGGTGACACCATTACCGTTACCTACTCCGCTCCCAAGACCGTGGGCCATGTGCGCTATGTCCAGGGCAACGACAATCTTTCTGCCGGTGCGCTCGAGTACACCGTCGATGGCGCCAACTGGGTCGAGTGCGGCGATATCACATCGAGCCGTGAGCAGGAATTTGATTTCGAGAACGTGCAGATTCGCGGCATTCGCGTGCGTGCGACCGAGGACACCGCCAAGTGGTGGCAGGTCTGCGAGATCGCCACTTCTAAGGGCAAGGAAGCCAGCACCGGCACCATCCGCTCCGACATCTCGGGCGTTGCCCTTAAGGCCACGGGCAAGGACGGCAGCGTCCAGCTTTCCGACGGCACCGTCTCGTTTGGGGCCGGCAACTACCTTGCGGTCGATCTGGGCGCAGTGCGCAACGACGTCGCCATCAACACCGACGGCATGACTCTTCCCAAGGGCGCCAAGGTCGTGTACTCGCAGAACGCTCTCGAGTGGATCGATTACGCGGGCGCCAAGAAGCCCGTCAAGGCTCGTTATGTTGGCATTCAGGCATCCGCCGCATGCGACGTGACGTTCACCAATTTCTCCGCGAGCTACAAGACGGTCAAGGCTCCGTCCTATGTGAAGGGCGACCTGGGCAACTTTGATGCTTCGAAGATCTTCGATGGCGATCTGTCCACGACCTTCAAGAACACGCAGGGTGCCACCGAGGGCAGCACGATCGTGTTCGATCTTGGCCAGGAGCGCAAGATCAACTCCATCGCATACTACGTGCCCGAGACGACCTATGACTTCATCCGCAAGGGTGTTATCGAGGTCGCCGACAGCCCGGATGCTGCTGATGGTCAGTGGACCGAGGTTCTTAAGATCAACAGTGATGCTGCTACGATCGAGAACACGTTTAACAGCGATACCGCTAAGAACGCAGCTTGGCTCACGCACGACACCAAGAACCCGGGCAACATGTGCACGGCCAACCCCAAGACCGATGTCACCGCTACCAACGAAAACGATCCCAACGGTACCGAGAAGCTCAATGTGACCGGTCGCTACATGCGCATTCGCTTTACCGCGACCTACACACAGCGCTGGATCGAGATCGGTGAGATCCGTATCAACGGCGGCGAGTATGTAAGCACCTATGGCGATGCCGACTTCGATTCCTCGAGCACCGAGGTCGAGGGCAAGACGCCGGCTAACCTTGCCGATGGTGATACCAAGACCGCCTGGCGTCCGCAGGACAACAAGGGCACCCTGGTGTATCACGTCTCCGAGCCCATTGCCGAGGGTGGCAAGGTGTTCTCGGGCGTGCGCATCGTCTCTGCCGGTACGCCCTCCAACGCAAAGGTGACTGCTACGGTTTATGCCGATGCCGCCTATAGCAAGACGGAGGACATCGACCTGGGCACGTTGAGCCAGCCCGTAAGCGAGTTCTGCTTTGGCACGCTCACCCGCGCTGCCGGTTCGACCTTCTCTGCCGTTAAGGACATCAAGGTCACGTGGGACGGCACGGTCCCCGAGATCGCCGAGTTCTTCCTGATCGACGATGCCAACCCCGCCGATACCACGGCGCTGCAGGCTGCTGTCGATGAGCTCAAGGATAAGGACGTGAGCGGTTGGACCAAGTCGACTGCCGATGCCTTTAAGAAGGCCCTCGCCAATGCGCAGGACACTCTTGCCAATACCAAGGCCACGCAGACGACGGTCGATTCTGTTACCGCTGCCCTGAGGTCTGCCGACGCCGCCGGTGTCGAGAAGTACGCGGGCAAGGAGCTTCCCAAGAAGGTCTCCAACGACGATGGCCAGTACACCGTCGCGAGCTATCAGGCATATTCCGATGCATATGCCGAGGCCGAGCAGGCTTTCGCGCATCCTGAGGATCTTGCCAAGACCGAGGGCGAGGCGCTTCTTGCCGCGCTTGAGGCCAAGAAGACTGCCCTGGTCTTTGACCAGAGCGCTCAGCAGCGTGCCGAGGTCGCCCTTGCCGACGCCAAGCTGGTGTACGGCGAGGCCGACGCCGCCGCCGACAAGTACACGACCGACAGCGCTGCCGCCTATCGCGATGCCATGAGCGCGCTTGAGGACCTGATCGCCAATACCAAGGCGACCCCGAAGCAGCTCAAGGCAGCACAGGCTGCGCTCGAGGACGCCGAGGGCAAGCTGGTCGATGCCAGCGAGCTTATCGCTGCCCGTGCCGAGTTTAAGAAGACCAACGGCAAGCTGTATACCGATGAGTCTTATAACGCCTACAAGGCGGCTTTCGACGACTCTGCTGCTGCCCTTAAGAACGGTACTGCCGAGCAGGTTGCTGCTGCGGCCGCGAAGCTCAACGACGCTAAGGCCGGTCTTGCCCTGCGTGAGGCTGTCGACCTGAACAAGGTCATTGCCGAGGCCGAGAAGCTCAACGAGGCCGACTACACCGTGGCGAGCTGGGCACCCTTTGCTGCCGCTATCGAGGCTGCCAAGGCTCCGCACGATTCCGCCAACGACGCTGACCTGGCCCAGGCAATCAACGATGCCAAGGCCGCTCTGGTCAACGTCAAGGCGCTCAAGGCCGATATCGCTTCTGCCAAGAGCGCTCGTGCCGAGGACTACACCAAGGATTCAATGGCTCAGCTCAACGCTGCTGTCGCCGATGCCGAGGAAGTTCTCAAGAACGGTTCCGTCGACGATGTTGCCGCCGCGCGCGCCAAGATCGCCGATGCTCTGAAGGCACTGGTCAACGTGAGCGCCCTTAAGGACGCTATCGTCAAGGCCGAGAACATGGATACCTCCAACGGTACCGATGAGCAGAAGGCCCAGCTTGCCGATGCCATCGCCGCCGCTAAGGGGCTGCTTGAGCGCGGCTCTGCCGATGAGGTCTCCGCCGCACTCGAGTCTTTGAATGCCGCAATGGCCAGCTTTGGCGGCTCGGGCACCGATAAGCCCGGGCAGCCCGAGAAGCCCGGTACGACTGGCGGCAGCCAGCAGGGTGGTTCCGACCACAACAAGAAGCCTGGTAGGCCTTCGAAGGGTTCGGGCCTGCCGGGTACTGGCGATGCATCGATTCTTGCAGCCGCACTTGCTGGTGGCTTCGGTGTCACCGCACTGGCGGCGGCCCGCGTGATCGACCGCAAGCGTCGTCGCTAACGACTCGCATCATACCGAGCAAAAAGGCGTCCCTCCGGGGTGAACTGCCTCCCATTTCTTGGACACGAGAAATGGGAGGCTTTTTATACGTGTCGACTTGAGAGTGAAACACGACATCGAGGCCAGGAAGGCGGCGATCGGGCTCTTCGAGCGAGGGCACGGCTTCGAGTCGGCGGCGAAGGCGCTGTCGGTCCCGCGCGACACCGTGAGACAATGGCTCTACGTATACCGGTCGTTCGGAAGCGAGGTGCTGCTATCCATGGACGGCAAGCAGACCAGGTACATATACGAGCAGAAGGTCGCCGCCGCCTCGGCCGTGGTCGACGGCGGCATGAGCGGGCGGGACGCCATGGAGGCGCTCAGGCCCAAGCCCAGGGGCAGGCCGAAGGGGTCCGGCCCCAGGCCGCGCGAGCGCACCCGCGAGCAGGAGCTCGAGGAGCGCTGCCGAAGGCTCGAGACCGAGGTGGCCTACCTAAAAAAATTGCGTGCCCTGGTCGAGAGGGACGGGCTCTGACCAGGGTGAAGGTCGAGGCCGTTAGCGCCCTGCGCTCGGAGGGGCGCAAGCTGGGGAGCCTGCTGGAATGCGCCGGCCTGGCCCGGTCCAGCTACTACTACGCGCTGTCGCACCCGGCCAGGCCGACGCGCCCGGAGCTGCGGGGCGCGGTGGCGGAGATCTTCTCGCGCACGGCCAACGGGTGCGGCCACCGCCAGGTCGCCATGTGCCCGCGCACCGAGCTGGGCGCGCGCATAGCCGACACGACCGTGCTCAAGATGATGCGGGAGACGGGGGTCCGCTGCGGCATCCGCCGCGAGACCGACTACCATAGGTACAACTCGTACAGGGGCGTCGTGGGCGAGACGTTCGAGAACGTCATCGGGCGCGACTTCGCCGCCGACGGGCCGTGGCAGAAGATGGGCACCGACGTCACCGAGTTCAAGCAGCCCTGGGGCAAGGCCTACTTCGCGCCGGTGTACGACTTCGGCAGCAAGGAGATAGCCGCGTGGTCGACGTCGACCAGCCCGGGCATGGCGCAGCAGGCCGAGCTGCTCGACCGGCTGCCGGCGAAGATACCCGAGGGCGCGAAACCGGTGCTTCACAGCGACATGGGCTGGCAGTACCAGCACGCCGCATGGTGCGGGAGGCTGAGGGACGCCGGGATCGTCCAGAGCATGTCCAGAAAGGGCAACTGCATCGACAACGGCGCCACCGAGCAGGTCTTCGGCCACATGAAGGACGAGTTCTTCCGGGGAAGGACATGGCCCGACTTCGAGTCCTTCAAGGCGGACCTGGACGCGTGCGTCGCCCATTGGAACACGAGGCGGAGGCAGGTTAAACTGAAGGGACTGACCCCGGAGGAGTTCCGGAGCCAGCCTCTTGCGGCGTAGTTCTTATTTAAGCCGTCCAAGTTTTGGGGTGCAGTTCATTTGTGGGGGCTGCCGTCGGATTCGGACCGTCGACGCCCGCGTCACCAATTTCCCCGCGGGGGGGGGAGTTTTCGAATCCGCCCGGGGGCACCAGAGGAATATCGAGCCCGGTACCACCACGGTGCCGGGCTCTTCTGGTCTAAAGGCATGCCGTAGTTTTCGATGATTCAGCTAAAGCGAAGCGCCCGTTTGCCGGGGGAGCAAACGGGCGCCATTGAGCGAATGTTTTTGCGTCATCAGCCGCTGTGGGCAACGTCTTGATGACTAGTTGGTCGTGCCGGAATCGTCGCCTGAATCAGTACCAGAGCCAGAAATCGAAACCGTCAGCGTGATCGTGCTGTCGGTAGACTGCTTGCCGGTGGGGGAGACGCCCGTAACGGTGGCGTTTTCGTTGCCGCTCACGGGGTTGCCGCTCTGATCGCAGAATGCGATGTTGTAGAACCCGGCGTTGTTGAGCGCGGTGACTGCGGCGGAGATGCTCTTGCCGTACAGGTTGCCCGGAACGCTGGCCTTGCCGGACTTCTTGGCGATGACGACAGTGATCGTGGCGCCGGGCTTCTGCTTGCCGCTGGGGTTCCAGCTAATGACGGTGCCCTCGGTGACAGAATCGTTCTCCTGGTAGCTCACGTCGACGCCAAAACCTGCCACGTCGAGGGCGTTGCGTGCCTGGGCCTCGGTCATGTCGGTCAGATCGGGGACG
>CATXML010000005.1 GCA_958372035.1 uncultured Collinsella sp.
CTTAAGATGTACCTCATTCTCGCCGCCCTTGGCGTCATTGTTCCAGGAAAGGTTGCCGTTGCCGTCGAGCGTCCCGTCGGACGTCTGGCGCTGGCCCTTGATCCACGTGAGCGTGTTGTCAATGTCGCCCTCTGCGCCAAACTGGCCCAGGCTCTTCATGAGCGAGCCCACGCCCACGAACGTCGAAACGCCGTCATCAACTGTACCAGCATCGGCGTGGACGCCGTAATCGTCCACAATCACCTTGATGAGCCTGTCATTAAGCAGGAAGCCATTGGGCGCCGAGACCTCCTTCAGGAAGTAGGTACCCTTCACGAGCGGCTCGCTACTGTCGCTCGTAGACGGGAATACGCCCGCCCCTTCGAGCTTGACCGGGTTGGCGACCGACCTCGTCGTCAGGGTGTCGTAGGGGGCCTGGTCGCCATCGAGCACGGCCTTGCCGTTCGCATCCGTAGTCACCTGGGTGGACTTGTAAAGGCCGAACTTCGCCCCGTCAACGGGCTTACCCTCGGTATCGGTCTTCTGCACGAACAGGCGATTCTGGATGTTCGTGACGAGCAGGCGCGTGGCGAACTGCCGCTTGAAGTTCGTGCCGTCTGCGATGTCGTCGCTGTACACGTGGACTGTGTTCTTAGGCGTCGCGTCGCCGATCGAGCTCGCCGTTGTGTGGTAGATGGCCACCGTGTACTCGGCATCCTTGCGGGCATCACCGCTCAGCAGGTAGTAGTACTTGGAGATGTCACCGGGCAGATTTTGAATCTCTACCTGGTACTGGCCGCTTGTGTTGAGCGTGAAGGCGTGCAGGTCCTTCTTCGCCGCCTCGATAGCACCGGTCATGCCCGGCTCCTTGGCGAGGGTGTATCCCGCTCCCGTCGATGGGTCGCCCGACACGGCGTACCAATTGCTCGGATCTTTGATACCTGTGCCTGCGCTTTTGTCGCGCTTGAGCACCACAGCGAACAGTATGCCGGAGTCCAGATTGACGGTCTTGTCGGACTTCGTCAGGTCATTATTTGCCTTGTACACGGTCGACGGCGCGGTGATGGTCTCCTTCGCGGCGGCGAACGCACCGGTCTTCCACACGACGCTGCCCACGTCCATACCGCCGCGGTTGATGATGACGCCGCCCGCGCCGTTCTCAGCGCTCGCGGGCACGTACTCGAGCTGCATGCTACCACCCGTCGCCGCGAGACTCGAGCGGTATCCCTCGGGTACGCGCGTCTCCTTCAGGAGGTAGTACTTGTTGTTGTCGTGATCCTTGTTGTAGAGATCGTCGAAGTTGATGACGCCGTTGTCCACGTCGTTCGTGAGCGTTAGGTGGCCGGCCTCGTCCGTGGTACCGGAGCCGATGAGCTCGCCCACGGTCTTGAAGTCCTTGTCGGTCTTATAGAGCTTGAACTCGGCACCCTGTACGAACTTGCCGTCCTGGTCGAACTTGATGATGTCGGACTCGGGCACCGTCACGAGGTTGAACTTGAGCTCCATGTTGGAGTCGGTGGCGCCGCGCTCCAGGTAGAAGAACTTGAGGGTGTGGTTGGTGCCGACGGCGAAGGTGTTGCCGTTGAAGCCCGAAGTGTCCTTATTCGCCTTCTGGTACTTGTTCTTCAGTGTGCCGTCGTTATTACCGTTCACCTTAATGTCGCCCGTACAAAAGTTGATGCTCAGACTCGCGCGGTTGTGAATACCGCCGATATCACCCACGAGGACATCGTCGATGAACACCCAGACGTCATCATCGCCGGCGAACTCGAACACCATGTCGTCGCCCGCGTTCGTCTTGCCGCCAGCAGGCTGCACGAATCGCGTGGACATTGAGAGGCCGAAGTGGTGGTTGACGGGGCGGCCGTCGTTGTAGCGCGAATCACCGGTGTTGTCTGCCTTGATGCCGGTTTGGACGAGCCGGCCGTTTTCCTCTTTGAGCACCTTGTCTGCCGCGTCGAACGGGAAGAACTGACCCTGGTGGGACGAATCGCCCACTTTGTCAATGCCCCAGGTGTCATAGATGTCGAAGGCATTCTTGTCAGCGTTGTAGGCTGCGTAGTTTTTGGAGCTGTCATAGACGTAGTAGCCGTTCTGAACCTTGAGGAGGCCCGTCACGCCAAAATGGGACGTCTTGCCGATCTGGGCAGAGGAATCGAACAGGTAGCAGAGGGACTCGCCGCCCCAGGTTTTGGAAAGCTGCGGATAGCCGTCTAAAAGCGTGTTGTTGACAATGCCGGGCTGCGGGTTCGTGTTGCCCGTCCAATGGTTGAGCGACTCACCACCCTGGCCGTCGTTAAACTGGAACCGGTGGTTTGCGTTGACGCCGCCGTTGCCGGAAACCGACAGATGGTTATCGGGATTCACCCAGTAATCAAACAGGTTGATTGTTGTCCCCGAAGGCGAAATCGTCGTAACCGTGTGGTCCGAAAACGCCGCTTCCGCACGGGTCGGCAGGAAGAAACTCGCCGTCAGCGCGACGGCGAGGGCCAAAACAATCACATATGGCGAGACCGGGCGCAGCCCACGACGACGGCCATAAGACATGACGGACCACCGCTCGCGCGACCGGTGTTCACCAGGAAGTTCCCTGCTTAGACACCCCCCCCCCGGTAGCATTATTCACGAGTCGAGACGTCGTCTCTCTGAGCTCCTGCATAATTTCCTCCCCAGTCACACGGCGACCTGCCCGGGTGCTCCCCGGGGGCCGAGGCAGTCTGGCACATGCCCGCAGTCGTTCAAGGAATACCAACCCCAGCATATGTCTCTTAAGATATCTTAGTCTTATTCTATGACAGTTTTTGTCTCATTACCGATGAAATCGGCTCAGTCCCTTTGTCGCATGCTAGAGCGTGTGGAGCAGGGCGATGAGGAAGCGGATGCCTTGGAGGTAGGCGCGGCGGGTAATGCGCTCGTTGGTGCCGTGGACGCCGCGATCGCACTCGTCATCGTCGACCACAAAGGCCGAGAAGCGAATGCACTCGGAGCAAATGCGCTGGTAGTTGGCAGCGTCGGTCGCGCCGATCACGGTCGAGGGGACAATCGCCAACGGCTCGGATGATCCGTTTTCCTCCGTCCCCTTTGGATCACGGAAATAGCGGGCGGCGATGGAGCGAACCGCCTCGAGTCCCGGTCCGCCGATGCGCGGAGACGGCGAGGGTTCGGAGCTGCCAGGGCCGAGCTCGACCTCGACACGGTCGGCGAGCCCCGCCTCGGCAACGGCGACGCGGCAGCGGGCCACGACATCGGCCACGCTCGTGCCCTCGAGCATACGGAAATTGATATTGGCCCACATATCCTGCGGCATTACGTTGGCGCCGGTGCTGCCACCCTCGATCTGCGTGGGCGCGCAGGTGGTGGTCACGAGCGGATAGAGCTTCTTGCTGGCGAGGCACTCGCGGACAATGGCATCCCCGTTGGCGGCAATTTCGTCGGCCGTGTAAAGCCCCAGCTCGACGAGCTGTGCGGCAAGCAAGTCGGTCACGCGCGTCGGCCACTCGATATCGCAGATTGCGGTGATGGCACGGCTGAGCACCTCGAGTGAAGTGCCACCGTAGGGGTTGGAGGAATGCCCGCCCTCGCTCTTCGTCTTGAGCACGATATCGGCATAGCCCTTCTCGGCAAGGTCGGCGTGCATGAGCCAGTCCTCGCCCGCGCTGTACTCGGCAGCCGAAACGATGCGGTAGTCGCCCTCGTCGATCAGGTACTCAAGCTCAATGCCGCGCTCCTCGAGCACGCGGCCGATGGCACCCGCACCGAACTGCGTGGTTTCCTCGTCCTGGCCAAAAGCCAGCAGCAGGGTGCGCTCGTGCTCCCAGCCGTGGGCCAGCGCATACTCAACCGCCTCGAGAATGCCTGCGACTTGGTCTTTCATGTCGATGGCGCCGCGGCCCCAAATGTAGGCATCGTCCACATGTCCGCTAAAGGGGGCGTGCGTCCAATCGTCCTCGGTGCCCGGCACCACAGGAACCACGTCCATGTGACCCATGAGCATGACGGGTTTGAGGGCAGGGTCGGAACCGCCAAGCGTCACCAACAGCGAATGGCCGACAAGCTCGACCTCGCCCGCCGCAAATACGTGCGGCCAGGCCTGCTGCATATACGCGCGCAGGTCGCCGAAGGGCTGCCAATCCACCGCCTCGGCATCCATGCTCGAAATGGTCGGAAACGACAGCACGCGGCCCAAGCGCTCGCACGCGCCGGCCTCGTCTATATCGGCAAAATCGTCCTCATGCGCAAAGAAGCGCCAAACCTCGGCCATGACATCCTTTCGATTGTGACGACAAAGGCCGCCCCACGGGAGCGGCCCTGCAACGTAAGCGTTTGCGGTCGGTTATTTGTCCTCGAGATAGCGAGAGAGGAACTCACGAGTGCGCTGGTGTTTGGGGTTGCCGAAGAGCTCGGCCGGCGCGGCATCCTCGAGCACCACGCCCTTGTCCATAAAGACCACGCGGTCGGACACCGTGCGGGCAAAGGCCATCTCATGCGTGACGACGACCATGGTCATGCCGTCGGCCGCGAGCTTGCGCATGACCTCGAGCACCTCGCCCACGATCTCGGGGTCGAGCGCTGAGGTCGGCTCGTCAAACAGCATGATCTGCGGATTCATGCACAGGGCACGAGCGATGGCCACGCGCTGCTTTTGACCACCGGACAGGCGACCCACGGCGGCGTGCGCGAACTTTTCGAGTCCCACGCTGGTCAGATGCTCCATCGCGACCTTCTCGGCCTCGACCTTGCTCATCTTTTTGAGCGTGACGGGCGCGAGCGTGCAGTTGTCGAGCACGTCCATGTTGTTGAACAGGTTGAAGCCCTGGAACACCATGCCGATGTCCTCGCGCAGTTTATTGATATTGCAGCGCTCGGCAGTAAGGTCCTGACCGTGGAACCAGATATGGCCCGCGTCCGGGGTCTCGAGCAGGTTAAGGCAGCGCAGAAACGTCGACTTGCCCGAGCCCGAGGCGCCGATGATGGTGACGACCTCGCCGGGATTGACGGACAAGTCGATGCCCTTGAGTACCTCGAGTGAGCCAAAGCTCTTGCGCAGGCCCTCGACGCGGATAAGCGGCTCTTGGTTTTGCACGGCTGCCGCAGTGCCGGTAGTGGCGGTATCTGCCATGATGATTCTCCTCGTCTTAAGCCTAGTTAGAGCTGGGCAGCGTGGCCGGAGCCTCGGCGCCGAGCTTTTTGCCAAAGGCCTCGAGCAGGCGGCTCGCCACGAGCGTCAGGATCAGATAGACCACGAGCGCCACGCAGTAGACCTCCATCTGGCGGTAGTACACGCCGGCGACGGTGGTGGTGGCGTACATGAGGTCGAACACGCCGATGACCGAGAGCACCGACGAGTCCTTGATGTTGATGATGAGCTCGTTGGTGAGCGCCGGGATCGCGTTTTTAATACCCTGAGGGAACACGACTTTGCGCATAGCCTGCCACTGCGACAGGCCCAGCGAGCGCGCTGCCTCGGCCTGGCCGGGATCGATGGACTCGATGCCGCCGCGCAGGACCTCCATCATGTAGGCGGTGGAGTTGAGCGAGATGGTGACGAGGCCGGCGGTGAAGGTACTCCAGATCTGGTTGGCCTGGGCGGTCTCGAAGCCCATGCCGCGCAGAACGGTAAAGCCCGCGTAATAGATGAGCAGGCCCTGGACCATCATGGGCGTGCCGCGCACGACGGTGGAATAGACGGTCGCAAAGCCTCGGCCAATGCTCTTAAAGAAGCGCACCAGGTCGTTGTCGACGCGATCGAAGGTCTGGGTGCGCAAGAACACAAAGAGCAGCGCCAAGAAGAAGGCGATGACCGTGCCGAAGGTGGCAAGCGCGATGGTGATCTCGATACCGCGGATAAAGAAGTCGCCGCTCTTGTAGGTCATGTAGACCAAGCTCGACAGAAAGTCGCTGGGATTGGAGTCCGAGACAATGCTCACCTGCACCAGGTCGACAAACGACATGACGCAGCGGTCGACAAAGAAGATCGCCGCGATGACGACCACGACATAGCTGCCCAGGCGCGCGCCGCGACGGAAACGCTCGGATGCAAACGGCGACGTTTCGCGATAGTCGCTCCAGTGCA
The DNA here is from genome assembly GCA_958372035.1 of uncultured Collinsella sp. Classification (GTDB taxonomy): domain Bacteria; phylum Actinomycetota; class Coriobacteriia; order Coriobacteriales; family Coriobacteriaceae; genus Collinsella. The sequence continues at coordinate 6,053 of CATXML010000005.1, forward strand.
TAACCTTGGTGACGAGCGCTGCCGCCGACACGACGATCCAGGCCCAAAGAATCGCCCAAAGGCAATCCTGGAAGATGCCGGTGGGCGCCAAAAAGCTCAGCGGCGTGGGGTTGCGCTGGCTAAATGCCAAGCCGAGCGCCGCGATAACGCTCGTGCCCAGGTACACATAACGGTGGTCGGCCTTGATAAAGGAGGCCAGACGATTGATGCCTTTCATGCTGCCTCCCTATGCCGGCTGACGGTCGAGGCACGCGTCCCACATCTGGTCGCGCTCCTCCTGGCTGATGCCCTTGAGTGTCTTGTCGATGAGCTTAAGCAGTTTGTCCGATCCCTTGCGGCAACCGACATTCGCCGTGACCTCCTGCTTAAAGCCCTCGCCCTCGGCAAAGTGGATGGGGACGATACCGGGATTTTGGGCCATATAGCCCTTTTCGTTCTCAGTGTTGTAGGTCACGGCGTCGCACGTGCCCTGCAGCAGATTCGAGAACACCGTGGGGACCGAATCGACCGGGTTCTTGTGCACAACGCCCGGAATCTCGTCGATGACGGTATCGAGCATGGTGTCCTTTTGGCCGAGCACCGTGGCACCGCTGAAGTCGCTGAGCTTGGTGGCGTTTTGGTAGGGCGAGCCCTCTTTTACGAACAGGCCAAAGTAGCCAATGAAGTACGGGTCGGAAAAGCCGACGGACTCCTCGCGCTCGGGCGTGGCGCTCATGCCGGCGATGATGAGGTCAATCTGGCCGTTGTTGAGCGAGTCGATAAGGCCCGAGAAGCTCTGCTTGACGGCAACGGGCTCGCCGCCGAGAGCCTTGCAGACGATCTTGGCGATCTGCACGTCGTAGCCATCGGCGTAAGCGCCCTGCACGTTGTCGATGGGGATGGTGTACTCGCTGGCCTCGGAGACCTGCCAGTTGTATGGGGCGTAGGCCGCCTCCATGCCGATACGGATCTTGTCCTTGCCGATCACGGAATCGGACAGGTCGTCGCGACCGCCGCCCGTCGTGGGCTGAACCACCTTGAGTGTGGACGGACGCTGGCAGCCGGCAAGCGCGCCGGCGGCGACGGAAGCACTCGCAGCGAGAGCGCTACCCAAAAAGATGCGACGGCTGCACACCAGCTGTGGATGCGCGTCGCGTTGATGGGGAGAATGCATAATCTGCCTTCCCTGTTGAATCGTATGCTGACGACTTAACAGGATATACGCCAGCGACCAGCAGCGCAGCACAAGCTCGAAAAATTAATAGACACACGGTAGTCATTGGGAACGTCGATGTTTTGGCAATGCCAGCGAGCGCCGCCCAGAGCGAACAAGTTGGCATGAAAAAGGCAGGGCATAGACCTTCTGGTCATGCCGTGCCTTTTGAATGGCAAATTGTCGCTCTGGGTGGCGCGCAGCGTCGACCGGCCCGCCGTTCGTCAGAACGGCGGAACCTAAGGGCGCAGCGTCGACCGGTCCGCCGTTCGCTAGAACGGCGGAACCTCTAGAGCAAGGTGACGCTAAAGCTGCGGACGTCTGTCTCGCCCGGCGCCAGCGCAATGGTGTTGACCTTGTGCTCAAAGACGTCGTCCTCGGTGTCCATGGTGGTGTGGCCGGACCAAGGCTCAAGCGCCACAAACGGGGCGTCGTTGGCGGCAGACCACACGCCGATGTACTTAAAGCCCTCAAAGTCGATCTTGACGCCGTGGCCCGACTTGCGACCGCGCAGCGTGAGCGTGGAGCCCGGGGTATCGGTGAACATGATGGCGTCGTTATCGAAGCTGCGGTGCGTGATGGGCAGCACGTCCGAGTTATCGGGCGCCCTGTAGCTGCCTTCGAACGTCATGAGGCCATCGGGCGTGATGACGGGGGCCTCGTTGGTCCAAGCCTCGGTAAATGCCAGCTCGTAATCCTCGAACGTCTCGTCCTCGGCACCGGGGGCGGGCACGTTAAATGCAGGGTGGCCGCCCACCGAGAACGGCAGGTCCACGTCGCCGGTGTTGGTGACGGCAAAGGTCTGCGTGAGGGTGGCGTCGCCGGTCAAGGCATAGGTCATGCTGAGCTTAAAGTGGAACGGGAACGCCTTGAGCGACTCGGGCGTGTCGGTGATCTCGTAGGTGACGGACGAGCCGTCCTCGGAGACCTCGACCAGCTTGTGCTCGACGATGCGCGCGAGGCCGTGGCGCGGCATCTCGCAGGTGCCAGCCGCAGATGTTGCCGTGTTGTTGCGCAGTGAGCCCACGATGGGGAACAGAATGGGCGCGTGCTTGCCCCAAAAGACCGGGTCGCCCTGCCACAGATACTCGTTGCCGTTGAGGGCAAGGCTCGTGAGCTGGGCACCCATGGAATCGATGGCCGCGGTGAGGCCGCCGCGCTTGATGGTAGTGACGGTGGACATGCTACTTCCTCCAAAAGTAAACAATAGTGTCGAGGGCTATTGTCCCACTCTTGACGGCAAGGAGAAGCGACAGGCACAGTTATTGAACGATTGCGTAAAGGTCGAACCCGCCCTGCGGCGTGCTGTCGACCGTATCGGGCGCCTGTGAATTAAAACTCACCGGAACCATGCGCTTTGAGGCACGGTAACGCGTGCCGTCGGTGGCGACGGGCGGCTCATCGACCGTGAGCTCGTAGTCGCCGGGCTTGAGCTCGATGCCGTCACCTTCGGAATTAACGTATTGATACTCGTCGATTGCTTGTCCCCTGAGCGTGCGGCCCACAATATGGACGAGCATTTGGCTATCGCCGCGCGCGGTATCCCACGTCGCGCCGTCCTTAACCTCGACCGACACATGCACCGAGCGCGTGCGGCTGAGCGATTGCTCGACAGACATCTCGACCTTGGCGGCGTCCTTGCGCTGTTGCTCCACGTGGCTCCAGACATTTCCGATCGCCGAGCAAGCGATGACGCCGGCCATGAAGGCGATGAGGATGGGGCCGAGTGGTGAGCGGCGGGCCGCGTCTTCCTCGCGAGCCAGGTTGGGGCGATGCGTGGGGGCGGGCGCCTGGGCACCCTGCGCGGGCACGTCGAGTATGCTGAAGGATGCCGTGCTGCCGGGGTCGATGTTATGGCGCGGCTGCGGGGTCTTGGCCGGCGAGATGGACATGTCCGCCGGCTCACCGAGTGTGGCCGTGGCATCGGCCCTAGCCTCATCGGCCTCAGCTTGGGCCCAAGCCTGCTCAAAGGTCAGGGGCTCGGCGGCATCGGAGGCGGCTTCAGGCTCAACACCGGCATCATTGCCGACCTCGTCCTCGTCGCTCGACACGTCACACGGAGCGGGCTCGTCCCACTCTTCGTCCGGAGCCTCGCCCTCGCTATACCACCATTCAAAGTTATCGATATCCATACGGGGCGCCCCTTAAGCCTCGCAAATTAACACTTGCCAGCCTTATACCCCCAGATGGCACGGCGGCTCGCATGGAATGTAACAAAGGGACTATCCCTTTGTCACATTTTGCGTTTAGCCGTGGGCGATCTTGTTTCTCAGCAAGAAGTCGACCGCCCCTACGATTCTGATGCCGTCGATGTCTGTTGGATGCTCACCATCCCTGACGATCAGGATCTTCTCGTACGAATCAGGGATTTTTCCCAGCGTGTTTAGTTTGAGCGGTCGCAGCTCGCGCTCTCTGGTCGCCTCGGCATCGATCCGTTCGGTAACCTGGATATATTTACGGTCCGATCCCTCGCCGATTGCGACAAAGTCGATTTCCCCCGCGCGCAGATGGCCGCAAAACACTTCGTATCCTTCAAAGACAAGCTGGTTGTAGATAACGTTCTCGAGCATCCTTCCGCTATCGCTGCCTCTATATCCGTCAAGATAGCTGCGGATTCCCGTGTCGGCTATGTAATATTTACCGCCTGTCTTGAGAAGCTCCCGCCCCTTGACGTCATACCTTTTTACCTTGGTAAACAGGTACGTCTCTTCCAGAGCGTCAATATACGCCGACACCGTCGATGCGTTGGTCTTACCGCCTGCCGATTCGTTGAGCGTCCCTACGATTTTGTTGACCGAGGTTTGATTGGAAATGTTGTCTGCCAGATACGCACAGAGCCGCTCGAGAACGTCGCGCTTGGTGATAGCTCCGCGACCTCTACGCGTCGCGCGCAATAGGATATCGCGCGCGACAATCGTCTGATAGAGGCTGCGGATGTAGTCACGGCACGGTTCGCGTCTCGGCTCGTCATGAGCCAGAAACGGCATGCCGCCATAGGTTATGTACTGCTCGAGCACGGTGTTTGAATTCAGGCGATTGCCCGTCTTGGAAACGAGCTCAACCCTCTCGCCAAGCCCTTCGGCGACGACCGCATCAATCGAGCGAAAATCAAGATACTCGCCAAACGTGAGCGGCTGCATCTTGACCTCGATATACCGGCCCGAGATAAGCGTTGCAAGCTCGCTTGAGAGCAAAAAGGCATTAGAGCCCGTGACATAGATATCGCACGGCAAATCCACTCGGAGCGAGTTGACCGCCTTTTCCCAACCTTCGACATTCTGGAGCTCGTCAAAGAACAGGTAGGGACGATCGATGCCATCGATGCGCTCCCGAACCATGCGATAAAACGTCAGGTAATCCGTAATACCCGCGTACTCTAGAGATTCCATCTTAAAGGTCAGCAAACGCTCGGCTGGTACCCCCTGTTGCGCCAGGTGCTCCCTCATCATGTCCAATAACGTGGATTTGCCGCAACGGCGTATACCCGTCACGATTTTGATGAGGTCGGTATCCTGAAAAGCAATGAGTCGATCAAGATAGCGGCTTCGGCGAACGATGTTCATAGAGTCTCCCTAGCGTCCGTCCAGACATGAAAACTTATAAACTTGCATTATTTGCAAGTTTATAAGATGCCACCTTAGAAACTTGCAGAATATGCAAGTTTCTAAGAAATGGGCGTGGATGTGACAAAGGGACTGTCCCTTGTCACATCTGAAGGGCGACGGGGATTTGGATGCAGCAGAAGTCCTCTTGGTGGGACTCGTCATAGCTCGTGGTATCGAGGTAGCAAAAGTCGAAGGCGTTGCCAACGGGCTGGAGCGCGTGCTCGTCCATGCAGGCCACAATGGCGCGGATGCCTTCGGGCTCGTACGGCATGCCCCAGCGGCTCATGCACAGGTATGTGCCCTCGGGCAGCACTTCGATGCCGATCTCTGCCAGCTCGGCAGCGTCGCTCGGCAGCAGCTCCTCGGCACCGCGCGGCAGCACGGCAAAGGAGCCGGCACCGGCAATAGGGTCGTCGGAATGCAGCGCCTCGCGACGCAGCATGGCACCCCAGCCGCGCATGGGGCGCGTGCCCGTCAACGTACGCATGCGCAGGATGGCCCGCATGAGCGTGGGGTGAAGCATCGAGCGGCCACGCTCAATATCGCCCGGAAACTCCTCAAAGACCACGTAGCGGCGCTCGAATTGCTTGAGTTCCGGTTTGCCCTCGCGCTCGCGCCAATAAACCGCCTCGTCATAAAAACTCAGCCGCTCCTGCACGCTCGAACGCTCGGCTTTGAGCCCGGCAATCTGCTCATCGAGCGCCTGCACCCGCGAGCGCAGGTGATCGGTCATCTCTCCGATGTCGAACGTCGAGGTCAGGCGGTCAATCTCGTCGAGTTCGAGCCCTAGGTCGCGCAGCATGCAGATCAGACGCATGAGCGGGATCTGCGTGGGCGAATAGAAACGGTAGCCTTTTTCGTTAACCACGGCGGGCTTAAACAGGCCGATCTTGTCGTAGTAGATGAGCGTTTGGCGCGAAACGTTAAACAGGCTCGCCATCTCGCTAATCGCATACATGCCCGTCTGCATAGGTCCTCCCGACACACCAAAGCCCGCCGCCCACAGGGGCAGCGGGCTCAAACACTACTCGTATCCTACCCTAAAGGCACCTACGACCAGCGCTTATAGTTTGCACATGACACGCCGACGGCCTCGAGCGCCTTGGCGGCGATGTGATGCACCGCGTCGTCGAGCGTGGCGGGGCCGTTGTAGAACGTGAGCATGGGCGGCATGAGCATGACGCCCGGCACACGCGCTAGGCGGGCCATGTTGTCAACGTGAATGGCACTGAAGGGCGTCTCGCGCACCATGAGCACCAGGCGGCGTTGCTCTTTCATCTGTACGTCGGCCGCGCGCAGCAGCAGGTTTTCGCTGTAGCCGCCCGCAATGCCGGCGAGCGTCTTCATGGAGCAGGGCGCCACAATCATGCCGTCGACCGGATACGTGCCGCTTGCGATAGCGGCGCCGATGTTCTTATTGTCGTAGACCACATCGGCATAGCACGCAAACTCGTCGAGTGCCATGCCGAGTTCCTGCTCGATGGTGATCTCTCCCCCACGCGTGACGACAAGCGCCGACTCGGCACCGGCCTGACGCAGGCATTTGAGGCACTCAAGACCCAGCGCGGCACCGCTGGCGCCAGACACGCCAACAACAATGCGACGGGGACGGACAGAAGGCTCAGGCATGACAACTCCTTACTTAGTTACTCGGTAGGACTACTTACTAGAAGGCGAGCTCTGCAGCCCATTTGTCCTTGTCGATCTCCATGAACTGCGAGCGGATGAAGTTCTTCTTAAGGTTGAACGGGACCGTGCAGTCGAAGATGGCCTTGCAGGCGATGCCGTGCTCGCGGATCGTGGGGTCGAACGCGGGGTCGTTGGACGGGTCGAGCACGTGGCAGTGGCAGCCAGGGATGGTGATGAGGTCCACGTCGGCCTGGAAGCGCGTGGTCATGGCCCACATCACGTCGCTCATATCAAAGATGTCGACATCCTCGTCAACCAGGATCACGTGCTTGAGCTCGGAGAACGCCGAGAAGGCGAGCATGGCGGCGTTGCGCTGACGGCCCTCGTCATTTTTGCTCGACTTCTTGAACTGCATGATGGCAACGAACTTGCCGCCGCCGCAGGGGGCGGCGTGAACGTTGAGCAGGCGGCCCGGAATAGCGGTCTCGACCATCTTGTAGATGGAGGCCTCGGTGGGGATGCCGGCCATGGAAACGTGCTCGTGCGAAGGGCCGATGCAGCTCTCCATGATGGGATTGACGCGCGTGGTGACGGCGATGATCTTGATCACCGGGCAGACCTTGGCGCCGCCGGTGTAGCCGGGGAACTCGGGCATGGCGTAGCCGTGGCCGTTAACGTCCTCGTTAATGGTCTCGTCGTGCATGAGGTAGCCCTCGAGCACGTACTCGGCATTGGCAATGCACTTCTGCGGAACGGTGACGCAGTCGGCAAGCTCGACGGCATGGCCGCGCAGGGCGCCGGCGATCTGCAGCTCGTTGAAGCCGAGCGGCGTGGTGGGAGCCTCGAAGCCGCAGCACATGTACACGGCGGGGTCCAGGCCGATGGAGATGGAAATGGGCATGTCCTCGCCGCGCTGGCAGTACTCGTCAAAGAACGCGCCCAGGTGACGGCTGCCCGGAGTGATCCACATGGCGAGCTTGTCCTTGTCGACGCAGGAGAAGCGGTGGATGGTCACGTCGGACTGGGAGCCGTCGGGGCTCGTGCCGTAGGCGAGGCCCATGGTAATGTAGGGGCCGCCGTCGACGGGCGTGTTGGTGGGAGCGGGGACGATCTTGCGCAGGTCAAAGCCCTCGTCGGTCGCCTTGTACACGACCTCCTGGCAGTCGACGTGCGCACCCTTGGCGATCTGCTCAGGCGCGATCAGGTTCTCGAAGCGCTTGCCGATCTCGAGGCCCAGGTGCTCCTCGTCCAGGTCGAGCAGGGCGGCAACGCGCTTGCGGCTGGCAAGCATGCCGATGCAGACCTTGGCGTCGTCAAAGCCCTTGACGTTGTTGAAGACCATCGCCGGACCCTCTTTGGTCGGACGCATAACGGTGCCGCCGGCACCGACGTGGCGATAGACGCCCGAGACCTCGGCGTCCGGATCGACCTGGGTGTCGGTCTCGAGCAGCTGGCCCGGCATCTCGCGCAAAAAGTCGAGTGCGGAGCGCAGGTCGTGGATCTGGGAAGCATCGGTAGTGGACATAGCGTGCTCCTTTCGGGAGAGTGCCCGGCGACGGGAGTGCCGCCGGGCTGGGTAACGTAGTGGGGCCGCAGCGCTTATAGATGGAGCGCTTGGCAACTCGCGGTTCAAGCACTCGGCTGTTTACAGCCCAAGCGCTCGGCCGCTTACATCAGGCCAAAGAGATGGAACCAGGCGGCCTCGACCAGCACGACGATAAAGACGACCGCAGTGAGGGGAATACCCATGCGCATGGCCTCTTTGGAGGTATAGCCGCCGGCGTCCTTGCCCTCGCCGATAAGGATCGGCAGGTTATGGAACGGCAGGATGTAGTGGATGTTGATGGACGTGAAGACGATGAGCGCCACGGCGAGCGGGCTCACGCTGGAGCCGGCCGCGAAGCTGATGAACGCCGGCACGCACACGCCGAGCACGGCCATGACCGAACCCATGAACATGTGGATGATCATGGAGAGTGCGGCGACAAGCAGGGCGAACAGGAAGATGTTCTCGGGCACGGAGCTGGGAAGCACGACATCGGCGATCCAGGCGTTCATGCCGGTGGCACCGCCCACGGAACCCACGGCCATGGCGGCCGTCAGGAACATGAGGGACTTGATGTCGACAGCGTTCCAGCTGGCGGGGGTAAGGACCTCGCCGATGATGGGCATGGCGAGCGCGACGCCGATGGCAAGCGTCACCCAGCCGATGTAATCGCCCGAGACGGTGAGCCACAGCGCGATGGCGATGACAAGCCACACGATGGTGCGGATCTCCTTGACGGAGAGCTTGCCGAGTGCGGCCTGCTTGGCCACGATCTGCTCGCGATCGTAGACGAGCTCCTTGCTGGGCTTAAAGAGGAAGAGGCCCAAGAACAGGGTGCACAGCAGCGCGACCAGCATGGGCACGCTCATGTACAGGAACCAGTCGATAAAGGACGGGCTCATGCCGCCGGCCTCGACGCTGTGCTGCGCAACGAGCGGGTTGAGCGTGGAGTCGCCCGTCAGGAAGAACATGGAACCCGGGGCGGCAGCGGCAAACACGAGGAAGCCGAGCTTGCCGCGGTCGTCGTCACCGTAGCCGGCGGACTCGGCAATGACCGAGACGACGGCGAGGATGAGGAAGGCGCGGGGGAACGGATGCGGGATCAGCAGCGACAGCACAAAGGTGAGCGCGAAGATCGAGATGATGAGCGACTTGGCATCGCGCACGAACTTGAGCATAAACGCATAGGCGATGCGCTCGCCCAGGCCCGACTCCTTGACCGCGCTGGCGATGAGGTAGGCGCCGATGACGAGCCACATGGTGGCTTTGGTCCACGAGCTAAACGTGGAGGCGACCGTCGCCGAGATGCTCGCGGCACCCGTGTCGTCCACGCACACCTTGAACAGAACGAGCAGCGCGCAGTAGAGCAGGCCCACAAAGCCCGGCTGTGCCACGCCACACGCCCAGAACACCACCGTGGCGAGCGTCAACGCCAGACAGGTCTGACCGCCGACCGTAAGCTCGACCGTCGAGCTCAGCTCCGCCAAAGGAAGAAACTTCACCAGCAAAAAGACAACGATGCCCAACACAAAGCCAATTTCGCGCTTGGTGATCTTAAACGCCTTCTTTTCCGCTTCCATCTCCCCACCTTTCTTGTTGGGGGCACCCGGCGCCGCGGCGTGTGCCGCTACAGCAAAAGGGAGTGCCCGTTATTGGACACTCCCTACGTTGCGCTGTGTTGCGGCAATACAGTCAAGCGGATTTTTTTGGATGAGAAGCGATCCCCTGGACAAAAACCATCACAACATTCGACGCTTTTCCTCGTTTTCGAGATTTTCATCGAATGTTGTGACGGTTTGGATGCGACAAAGGGGCTGTCCTTTTTACATAGCGAGGGCCGTACGGATGGATGGGTCGTTGAGGGCCTCACGAAGCCAGGGGGCCAGCTGCTCGGGATGACCCTGCAGGTAGCCGTCGAGCTCGGACGGGGCCACCGGGCGCACTTCCGAGATCTCCTCTTGGTTGATATGCAGCTCGCCCGGCTCAACATGGGCAAGGTAGACCTCGCACCATTCGCACTCGCAGCGGCCGTCGCCGTGGTCCTCACGGTACACCACGTGTCCGAGGTGCTTGAGCTGATCGGGATCGCGCGTAATGCCAAGCTCTTCGTTGATGCGGCGCGCCGTGGCGGCCGCGACGTCTTCCCCGGGGAGCGGATGGCCGGCGCAGCTATCGGCCAGCACCCCGCCCCACAGGCGCTTGAGCGGACTACGGCGACAGAGCAGCAGACGCGCGTCTTCGCCCCGGCCCTCGACTAAAAGCGTCAGAAATGCCTGATGCAGGATGCCCTCGCCGGTATGGGCCTCGATGCGGTCGACGTGGCCGAGCGCCTCGCCGGTCGCGGCATCGACCGCCACGACCTCGGCGCCTGCGCCGCCCTCATCCCAGCCGGCGCGCAGAATGCGGGCTGCGGCCTCCTCGAGCGCAGCGATGAGTTCCTTGGTGGTGTCGAGCACGCGCTGCAGGTCGTCCCCGCTCGCCTGTTCAACATGAAAGCCCGTGCTTGCGACTACCGGCACGCCAAAGCGCGTTGCCAGCGCCGCCGCGATATCGTGCGCTGGAATCTCGTCGCGATGGCACGGAACGGCCAGGATGCTCACCGTCGCCGTGCGACCGGGCTCGGGGCGCGGAATGGCCTGTGCCGTGGCGCCCAGGTGCGCGAACTCGGGCGAGCAAGCGTACACCGCCATGCCCCGCGGCGTCACCGTCAGCTGGGCCTCGAGCGTAAACTTGCCCTCGCCTACCGCAACCTTCGTCGTGTGCATACCCATGGGATCTCCTGTCGCCCGCGATGTACCTGAGACCATCTTCGCCTGTATTGCGACTATACAGGCAAGCGCAGCCTGCGACAAAGGGGGCAGGCACCTGACACATTCTGCTAGAGTTGCAGGGATTGAATCCCGCTTATTCATGCGACATTGGAGTGACAATCTTGACCGCCGCAACCACGCCTAAAAGTAAGTCAACCGCCGCCGCGCTCTCCCCCGCGCGCACCAAGCTCTGCCTGGCGCTGCTCGTGCTGCTGGGCTTCTCGCTCGGCTGCTCGGAGTTCGTGGTCATCGGTATCGAGAGCGACTTGGCAACGGAGCTCGGCATCTCGCTTGCCACTGCGGGCCAGCTCATCAGCGTGTTCGCGCTCGTCTACGCCATCGCGACGCCGGTGCTCGCGCTCAGCACGGGGCGTTTTCGCCGCTACCAGCTGCTCGTGTGCTACAGCATCGTCTTTGTGCTCGGCAACCTGGTCATGGCGTTGGCGCCCAACTTCCAGGTACTGTTTATCTCGCGCATTGTCCTGGGCTCTGTCTCGGGTGCGCTGCTCGCCGTGGGTGTGACGTACATCCCCGAGCTGCTGTCCCCGCAGCAAACCTCGCTTGCCATCTCGGTCGTGTACGGTGCGTTTTCCGTGGCAATGGTCTTTGTCACTTCGATCGGCAAGTTTGTGGCCGACACGCTCGATTGGCACGTGGCCATGTACGGCACGCT
>CATXML010000006.1 GCA_958372035.1 uncultured Collinsella sp.
CGGGACGGTTGACGCTGCGCCAGCGAATGCCGAGCGAGTCGAGGTCGCCATCGGCCGACTGACACACGTACGCCATGATGACCGCGACTGCCGTAAGCGTGTCGGCAGGATCACGCTTAGTCGTAATTTCGACTTGGCCGCGGCTCATGCGCTCAAGCTTGCGCAAGCACGGATAGTGGTCATAGCCCTTGAGGGCGCAAAACGATAGACCTCCGTCCAGCTGCTCGGCAAGTTTGGGCAGCTCGTGATACATGAGCTGGTCGGCAAGATTATTCGATTTAGTCGCGATACCTACCGTGATGTTGTTGCGGCGTGCGGCCTCGGCAAACGGCACCAGATAGGCCATCGATTTGCCGACGCCCGTCCCCGCCTCAATCACGCGATGCGTTCCCGTAACGAGCGCGTCGCGGACCTCGAGCGCCATCGCGATCTGCTCATCGCGCGGCTCGTACGTGGGATACATGCGATTAACCAGGCCGCCCGGGGCATAGTCCGCCTCGATTTCCTCGCGGCTCGGCATCTTAAGGACCGGTAGCTCGTCCGCATCAACGCGATCATCGGCCCGATCGGCCTTGAGCACGTCGGCGCGGGCGGCGCTGAGAGAGAAGATGGAACCGGGGTTCTGTCCCGCCAAGAAGGAGAAGATGGGACGATAGGACCAGGGTACGTCGGGGTGCATGTCGGCCAGGCGCGCCATCAAGCCCTGAGGCAAGTCGGTGAGCGCCACGAGCAACACGCGCCACACACCACACAAGGCGTCGACATCGGCGTTGGCGCGGTGCGACACCGAGTCGCAGCCAAACAGGTCGGCCATGAAAGACAGCTTATGCGAGGCCAGGCGCGGAAGCGCGATGCGCGACAGTGCCAGCGAATCGATCCAGATGTCACTGACGTTGACGCCGCCCTTGACCGACTCGATAAACGAACGGTCGAAGGTGGCGTTATGCGCGATGACCGGGCAGCCGCCGACAAAATCGGCGAGAGCGGCGACAGCCTCAACGGCCGACGGGGCATCTGCTACATCGGCGTTTGTAATGCTCGTGAGCTCGGTAATCTCGGCGGGAATCAGCTGCTTGGGATGCACGAAGGTATCGAAGCGATCGACAACCTCGCGGCCCGAAAGGCGAGCCGCCGATATCTCGATAAGCTCGTTGTCCTGCACCGAAAGACCCGTGGTCTCGGTATCGAGGACGATAACATCTTCTTCGATGAGACCAAACGCTTGGGTTTTGGCGCGCTCGGCAAGCGTGGTATAAGAATCGATGACAAACTGCGGCGTTCCCGACGAAACAGCGTCCTCGATTAGCATGCAACGCCCGCTCGACGGAGACCCATACGGATCAGGCTGTCGCACACTTGCGGGAACGTCATGTCGTCGGTATGGCGAATCTCGTCAGGATACAGTGACGTATCGGTCATGCCGGGGATGGTGTTGGTCTCGAGAATGACGGGGCCGTCCTCGCTCACGATAAAATCGCTGCGCGAAACGCCTAGACAGCCGAGGGCCTTGTGGGCCGCGCAGGCAAGTTCCTGGGCACGCGCATAGTTTTCGGGCGAAATCTGCGCCGGAATACGGTGGATATCCGTGGGGTCGACATACTTTACATCCAGGTCGTAGAACTCACAGTCCTCGGGTTTGCGAATCTCGACGATCGGCAGCGCACGCACGTCGTCCTCGCCGTACACGCCCACGGTGATCTCGGTTCCCTCGATGCACTTCTCGACCAGAATCTTATCGCCGTACTCAAAAGCCTTGGCGATTGCCGCGGGCAGCTCGGAGGGCTCGTGAACGAGCGAAATGCCGTAGCTAGAGCCGTTGACGGCGGGCTTCACAAAGCAACGCTCGCCACAAATCTCGACGATACGATCGATATCAACCTCATCGCCCGCCTCAAGCGCCAGGCCGGGGGCAATGGGGATACCCGCCTTGGCATACAGAAGCTTTGAAACCTCTTTATCGGCGCCACACGCGCTGGCGAGCACGCCCGACGCCGTGTAGGGGATACCTAGTGTCTCCATGGCCCCCTGCATGGCGCCATCCTCGCCACCGGCGCCATGCATGGCGATAAACGCCACATCAAAGCCACCGGTCGCCATGGTCACCATAAAGTCCTCGGCAGCCGTGTCGAGCAGCTCCACCGAGGTGTAGCCGGCCTCCTTCAGTGCCACCACGACGTTCTTTCCCGAATTGAGCGAAATCTCGCGCTCGGCGGAATGACCGCCCGCCAAGACCGCTACGTGCATGTTCTCTAGGCTTTTACCCGGCATGGGCAGACTCCTCCTCTATAATTTCTGCAGCTGATACCATATTGTAGCGATACCCTCTACGTTTCCCCAAAATCGAAAGGCTTCCATGAATCCTAGGACTAAATCTCAAGACATTCGCGACTTGAGCCAAAACGATATTCGCGAACTTGTCGCCGAACTCGGCCAACCCGCTTTCCGCGCGAAGCAGCTCATCGAATGGGTCTTTGAGAAGAACGTTTGTTCGTTTGACGATATGACCAACCTTCCTAAGGCCTTCCGCGAGCAGCTCAAGGAGGCATTTGCCTTCGACACGCCGACCGAGCTCACCAAGCAGGTGTCCAAAGATGGCTCTCGTAAATATCTTCTCGAATATCACGACGGTATCTCCGTCGAGACCGTCGGCATGCCTCGCCGCAACAAGCTGTCCGTCTGCGTTTCTACCCAGGCAGGATGCGGCATGGGCTGCGCTTTTTGCGCTACTGGCTTGAACGGCCTTAAGCGTTCGCTGACTGCCCAGGAGATCGTTGACCAGGTGCTCCACGTTTCCAACGATTTTGGCGAGCGCGCAACGAGCGTCGTGTTCATGGGTCAAGGCGAGCCTTTTGCTAACTACGACGAGGTTCTCAAGGCGCTGCGCATCCTGAATGACCCCGACGGCATCGGTATTGGAGCGCGCCACCTCACGGTATCGACCAGCGGTGTTATTCCCGGCATTCGCAAGTTTGCCGATATTCCCGAGCAGTTTACCCTCGCCGTCTCGCTGCACTCCGCCATCCAGTCCACGCGCAATAAGCTTATGCCGGGCGTCAAGAAGTACACACTCCTGCGCCTGCATGAGGCACTCCAGCTCTACACCGAGAAGACTGGTCGCCGCCCGACGTACGAATACGCCATGATTGAGGGCGTCAACGATACCAATCCCGAGATGCAGGCTCTCTGTGACTTCTGCGAGGGCACGCTGTGCCACGTCAACCTGATTCAGCTCAACGATATTGAGGGCAGCCCCCTCAAGCCGTCGCCGATTCATAAGGTTGAAGACCTTCAGCGTCGCCTTGAGTCCCGCGGCATCGAGACCACCATCCGCAACTCTCGCGGCAATGATATTGACGCCGCTTGCGGCCAACTCAAGCAGCGCTTTAAGGTTCAGAAGAACGCGTAGGGGAGACCAACCCAAACGTTTCATGTGAAACATCGAACAGCCTCGGTTGTCTAATTGCAGCCGGGGCTGTTTCATATCCATCGATCATCGGTATTTTATGATTTGCAGCCCGCTTTTCCGGACAAAATAAGGGGTCCTTGTTCTGGCATTCAGACAAGGACCCCTCAAAAGATAGCTGATAATTGTTAGGTACCTAAAAGCCTACACTTTCCCATTGGTGATTTACCCATTCTTGGTTAATCTTGGGATTCTTAGTTACCTGAGCGGTGCGCATTGCGACATCTTCGGTCATAACATCCATTTTCTTCTTAGAAGTATCGACGATATCCTGCGCTCCTCGTAGCAAACGACCACGTAAATCTTCGTCTGTGGCCACTTTGTATCCTGCAAATGCACCAACAGCGACCGTTGCGGCCAAGGCAAGAGCAGTCAGAACTTTATTCTTCATCCTGACCTCCTTGATCAAATTGAATCATCTCACCAAGAATGCGAGAAAGCTCTTCTTCGTCCTTAAACTCAATCTCAATCTTATTCTTACCGCGAGAACTCTTCACGCGAACGTTCGTGTTAAACACCTGGCGCAGAACACGCGCCGCTTTTTTGAAAGACTGAGGTGTTGCAGGGCGAGGCGTCTTTGGCGTCTCTCCGGCAGAAAACAACGGAGCAAGATTTTCTGTCGCACGAACGGACAATCCTTCTGTAACAACCTTCTCCGCCAGCTTAATGCGAGCATCCTCATACGGGACTGCAAGAATTGCTCGTGCATGACCGGCAGTCAGCTTACCCTCAAAGATCATCTGCTGAACGACCTCAGGAAGATCAAGCAGACGCAATGAATTAGTGATGGCAGAGCGGGACTTACTGACAGCTTTCGACAAGGCCTCTTGCGTCATGCCGCTCGAATCGATGAGCTGTCGGTATCCTTTCGCCTCTTCGACGGGGTTAAGGTCAGATCGTTGCAGATTCTCGATCAATGCTAGCGCAAGCATCTCTTCATCATCGACATCTTTAATGATGACCGGGAGTTCTTCAAGGCCAGCGAGCTTAGAGGCTTGGTAGCGGCGCTCACCTGCAATGATCTCATAGCCATTACCGTGCTTACGCACAAGAAGCGGCTGTAGAACGCCATGCTCTTGGATTGACTCACTTAATTCACGAAGCTCAGTCTCATTAAAATGAATTCGAGGCTGATTGGGGTTCGGAACAATGTCTTCGATTGGAAGTTTAGTTTCCGAAGCGGTATTTGATGTTGATGTCGCAGATCCACCAGTCTCATACTCAGCCTCTGAGACCAGCGCATTAAGTCCACGGCCCAATCCACCGCGTTTTTTAGGGCTAGGCACGCTTAATCACCTCTTTAGCAAGATTCATATATGCCTTTGCGCCCTTATTCTGCGGCGCATAGGTAATTACCGGCTCACCAAACGAAGGAGCTTCCGAGATTTTTACCGTACGCGGAATCAGGGTCTTAAATGTCTTATCGCCAAAATACGATTGCACCTCTTCGACAACCTGATTCGAAAGCGATGTACGCGAATCATACATGGTCATGAGTACGCCATAGGTATCAAGACTCTTATTGAGACGTGATTTAACCATCTTCATCGACTCAAGCAGCTTTGTTACGCCTTCCAGTGCATAATACTCGCACTGAATAGGAATCAAAACACTGTCAGCCGCCGTCAGCGCATTAATCGTAAGCAAACCAAGTGAAGGTGGGCAGTCGATAAAGATAAAATCAAACTCATCTTGGACGGGCTCGAGCAGATCCTTTAAGCGAGTTTCACGGGCAATTGCACTTACGAGCTCGATTTCTGCACCCGCAAGCTGGATGGTAGCTGGAATTACAAATACCTTTTTGCAATTCGTTTCAAGAATAAGCGATTCTGCAGGAACATCATTGAGCAATGCATCATAGATACAGTGTTCAAGTTCCTCTTTTTCGATTCCAAAGCCACTCGTGCTATTACCTTGCGGGTCAAAATCGACAATCAACGTCTTTCGGCCTTGCTCACCCAGTGCTGCTGCAAGGTTTACAGCCGTGGTGGACTTACCTACGCCACCTTTTTGATTGATGATTGCAATGATACGCGTGTCTTTTGCACTTTTAGAACGCTTAACGTCGCGAAACCCCACGGTCCCTCCTGGTGTATTTAAAGCTGTTAAACGGAGGATGTTTCACGTGAAACATTCCGATTCGGCCTCGACTCCATTGTTTCACGTGAAACATTACAGTCGACACTATCCATTATGTTTCACGTGAAACATCTAGGCAAGCGGATTCTTCTTTGCCATGCCATTTGCACGAGGCAATGAAACGGATGCCGGATGACTCTTCTTAAGAACAATGAACTCCCTGTGGCCCAAGCCCTCAGGCAAATCGATTGCGTCATTCAGAAGCAAAGTGAAGCCGCAGATCTTAGCTGCTGACATGCCGGAAGCAAGCTCCTCATCCGATGGATTGCCCTTCGTGATAACAAATAGCCCTCCATCCTTGAGGTACGGAGCCGCATACTCAACAAGAATCGGTAGAGGAGCCAGTGCGCGGGCGGCTACGACAGAGAACTGCTTCTTATGGCTTCGAGCATATTCTTCAAGGCGATCATGGACTGCATGACCATATTTCAATCCGAGAGCATGAGCAAAAGAATTGACAGCATCAACCTTTTTGCCAACAGAGTCAATATAAGTAGCTTTACGATGCGTGGTTAGCGTTAATGGAATACCAGGGAAGCCTGCGCCTGTTCCCATATCGAGCAAAGCTCCATCAGGAGCCTTATTGACATAAGGAAGCAAAACAAGTGAGTCGAGGATATGAAGTACCGCAGCATCTTCAACGTTAAGAATACGAGTGAGATTGGTTGTCTTATTTGTTTCCAGAACCAAATCCAAATGCTGAATACATTTCCTTAGCTCAATATCAGTTACGCTCAAGGAATACTCTTTGCAATAGGAAGTTAGACGGCTGAGCATCTCGTCAGCCTGCTGATCAGTAAGTACAAACAACAGAAGCTCCTTTCTGACAAAAATCAGTGTATCGAGAACTTTTGACAAAAAAGGGGACGTGGAAACCACGCCCCCTTAGCATAAGCTCGAGTAGATTATCGAGCAACAATCACCACATGGCGATCAGGGTCAGAACCCTCAGAATGGGTATCGACGGCATCATTGCCACGAAGTGCAATATGAACCAGTCGGCGCTCATAGGCATTCATGGGCGGAAGCGAAACACTCTTATGGGTACGGATGGCACGCTCGGCGGCCGACTGAGCCATTGAGGCAACCTTGTCCTGACGACGGCTCTTGTAGCCCTCAACGTCAACCACAACCGGATACCTAAAGCCGAGCTTGCGGCTCACCAGCAAAGAGAACATGACCTGAAGAGCATCAAGGGTACGACCATGACGGCCAATGAGAACAGCAAGATCAGGAGCGGTAACATCCAAAATCAGCTCGCCCTCGTCGCCCTCGTACTCATCAATAGGAGAGTTGGCGGCATCGAAGTGCGAAAGGATGGAACGCAGAATGGAAATCGCAACATCGGCAATGGTGTCGAGCTCCTCATCGGTCAGCTCTTCACCGGCCTTGTAGCGCTGTGCAATCTCGGGATAATCGCCCGCAATCTGCGGGGCAACCTCCTCAAGCATATCCTCGATGATCTCTTCAGACATAACGTACTCCAAAAGTTAGGTACCTAAATAAGATTGATATCCCGACTACTTCTTCTTATGCGGACGCGGCTTCTTCTCGCGACGGGTAACCTCGACCTGCAGCGGAGCGTTCTTGAGGCGCTCCTCCTCATCGGCCTTGGCCTTGTCGATAACCTTCTGCGTCACGAAGATCTGCTGGATAACCTGCCAGGCAGAAGACACATCGTAGTACAGCAGAACGCCGACGGGCAGGCTCCAGCCCATCCAAAGCATCATGACGGTCATGACGACAGCCATCATGCGCATGCTCTGGGCCTGCTGACCAGTCTGATTGCGGGACATATACAGCTGCGGAATCAGGGTCAAGACAGCAAACAGGATCAGGCAGATCAGCGCAGGCAGCGCAACCATAAAGCCATCGGCAAAAGAGGCGCTCGGCGTGGTGGTCAGATCGGGCAGGATGTTAAAGAACGAGAACGTGCCCTCGTTAAAGTACTGCGGCAGGTTGCGCAGAAGCGTGAACAGGGCGATAAGGATGGGCATCTGAATCAGAAGCGGCAGGCAGCCGGCCAGCGGATTGAACTTGTTCTCGCTGTAGAACTTCTGCATCTCCTCGGCCTGACGCTGGGGATCGTCGGCATAGCGCTCCTGGATCTCGAGCATCTTAGGCTGCAGCACCTGCATGCGAGCCGTCGACTTGGTCGACTTGAGCATAAGCGGCGTCAGCAGCAGACGGATGATGACCACCAGGATGATGATGGACAGGCCCCAGTCGACCGCAAAGGTCTGGATGAGCTTGAGCAGCTCAAAAAGGATGTTAACGATCCAATCCCACATGTAAGTTTTCCTCCGATAGCGAGTGCCCGCTAAGGCACAGGGTCATAACCGCCGACGTGCAGGGGATTGCAGCGAGCGATGCGCCTCACGGCAAGCCAGCAGCCTCTCAAAACACCGTACTTCTCAATCGCCTGGATAGCGTATTGCGAGCACGTTGGGTAATAAATGCAGGCGTCAGGCAATAAGGGCGAAATAACCTGTTGATATATGCGAATAGGAGCGATGGCAACACGTCGCAAAACGTGATTGCTCATCGCTCCTCCCCGGCAACGCCGGCGCGTTTCATAAGCGAACGCAATGCATTGTCCATCTCCTGAGGCGAGGAAACCCTCGTCTTGGGAGTTGCGAACAAGATGATGTCATAACCCGCAACGGGAAATCCACAGCTGCGGGCGGCCTCGCGCATCACACGCTTAGAACGGTTGCGCACGACAGCACAACCGAGCCGTTTAGCACCAACGAAGGCGACCCTTCCGGAGTCGCCTTCGCCAACCGATTCACATATGGTCATTCGAATCAGAGGGTGATTGAAACGACGCCCCTGACTGAACACATGCTCGAAATCTTGCCGAGACTTAATAGTCTTCATGCGAGATGTGTGTATCGCTGCTAGACAGTGAGACGCTTGCGGCCCTTGGCGCGACGACGGGCGAGCACGGCACGACCACCCTTAGTGGCCATACGGGCACGGAAGCCATGGGTCTTGGCACGCTTACGCTTATTAGGCTGATACGTACGCTTCATCTTAAGTTCCTCCTGCTGCATTTCGAGTGTCCGCGGGGACGCGGACGCAGATATAGACACGTGAGCTTAAAGATTGTAGGGAAATCAATGTTCAAATGTCAAGAAATCAAAGGTAAAAGGTTGCAAAGAGTACACGGTTCCCCCATAAGCAGAACCGGCATTTGAGGCAGCGGGCAACTTTTCACGAAATTTCATTGAGTTTTCAACAGGTCGTGTTGGAAATGTTGAGAACTTTTCGTCCGTTTTCCAAAGTTTTCAACAGGTTCTGAAAACTTGTCGAAAGATGAGAAACATTGCGCGGTGAGCTACTATTTGTTCAAAACCTTTTGAAAGATTGCGAGCGGCATGTCTGACGACTTCTACACCATGGTCGATTCCGGTGATCCGGCACCCGACAACGAGCACATCACCGGCGTGCTCGAAAAACGCAACGAGGGTGAGCAGGTCACCGCACAAGCACCAAAGGCCATGTATGCAGCGCGCATCGCGGTCTACGATGACATGTTGTCGACACCGCGCGTCATCGTCATCGAACCGCAAGACGTCCGCACCTACTTGGAAGAGACAACCAACACCGTCTACCAGTGCATGAAAGAGCAGGGAGGACGCATCTCGCTGATGGTTATCCGCGAGATTGTCGAAAACTTTATCCACGCGCATTTTGCAGAGCCCATCATCTCGATTCTCGACGGTGGTGACACCATCCGCTTTGCCGATCAGGGTCCGGGCATCGACGACAAAGAGCGTGCCTTCGATTTTGGCGTAACCAGCGCAAACAGCAAGATGAAACGGTATATCCGCGGCACCGGCGCCGGGTTTCCCATGGTACAGGAGTACTTGGAAAACGCCGGCGGCGCCGTCTCCATCGAGGACAACATGGGCAACGGCACCGTCGTGACGGTAAGTCTGAACCCCAAGCGCGTGCAGGAAATCGAGCGCGCCGGCGGGCGCGGGGCAGCTGTGCGGCCCGAGACGGAGCAGACGGCATATCCCCTATCCAGCACGTTTGCACAGCAGCCCGTGGCGCAGCAGATGCAGCAGCCCGTGGCACACATGCAGCAGCCTGGAAGTTTTCCCATGCAAGACCCCCAGGCACCGCTGGGCAACGCAATGCAAAACATGCCGGAGAGCATAGGCTCGGCAGATCTGGACACAGGCACCGTGCAGCAGGCGGCGGCCATGCCAAACGCCCCGCAAATGGGCTATCAACCGTACCCGCAAGGGTATCCTCCCCAATATATGCCGCAGCAGGGATACGCCCAGCCGTATCCCCAACAGTATCCTCAGGGATACCAGCAGCCGTACCAACAAATGCCCCAGGCGCAGTACAACCCATGGGCCCAGCAGATGCCTCCGCAGCCTTACCAACAGTGGCCGCAAAGTTTTCAACAACAGCCGCTGCCTATGCAGAGTTCTCAACAACCAGCAGCTCAAATGATGTATCCTAATGCGGCGAATCAATATGCACAGCCGCAGCAAAACGTATTTGTGAGCGAGCGCGGCGAAGCGGCGCTGGGCTATCTGGCTCAAAACCAAGAGTGTGGCGCAACCGACCTGGCACGAGCGTTTGGAAACTCAGCGCCCACGTGGTCGCGAACGCTCAACGACTTGGCACAGGCCGGCTTGGTAATCAAGCATGGCCAGAAATATCATCTGACCGAAATAGGCAGCGCTCGCGTGCGAGCCCAAAGCTAAGGAACGGGAGAAACAGTGGACGAGGAAGCAAGCATCATCCTGGGAGATGCCATCGCCTTTTGCCAGCGCGACGGCCAAGATGCACGCCTCATCAATATGCTGGGACAATCGCGCGCCGTGAGCCTGACCGAGGACACTCTGACGATTGAGGCCCCTTCACGCTTTGCCATCGCTCAGCTCAAAAAGCATCAGCCGACCATCGAGGCGTACCTAGAAGAAATCGCCTTTGCACCGATTTCGCTCAATATCGTGGCACCGCAAGGCGCCTCGGCAAATACGGCCCCGGACACTCACCCGGTAGCGACCGCCACCGCAGCGGCAACGCCGGTGCCCGGACCTCGACGCGACGATGTTTCCCGTGAAACCATGGCACCGCAGCCGGCCGCCTTGGTCGCACCGGCGGTAGAGCCAGCCCCCTCGCCCATCCCGACCGCCACGCACATGCCCGTCGCACATGAGGCGACACCCGGCGAGGAATCGGGCATTGCAATCAAAAACACGTTGTCCGCCGACGATTTCCGCCGCATGATGACCCAAATGAATGGCAGGCCACCGGCGAAAAGCGCGAGTTCGTCCGCAGCGCCGGCAGCACCTTCGGCGGCGGCACCGACGGCAGTCGAGAAAAACGCGGACGGGGCACCCCTCGCAGCGAATTCGAAATTCACGTTTGAAAACTTCGTCTTCGGACCGGAGAACAGCCTTGCCTACCGGTCGGCGCTCAAATTCGCCATGCTTGCAGACACGCCCGGCACCTGCACGTCGCTGTTCATCTACGGCAAATCGGGCCTGGGCAAGACGCACCTGCTGCTCGCGATCAAAAATGAGCTGGCAGAGAAATCGCCCGAGATCAAGGTGAAGTACGCCAACTCGCAGGCATATCTGGACGACTTGATGACGGAATTCGACCGCCAAAAGAAGAGCAACGCCCCCATTATGCAGGCGTACCACGGCGTCGACGTGCTTATCATCGATGACATCCAGAACATCATCGGCAAGCGCGCGAGCGTGGATTACTTTTTCCAGTTGATGGACGAATTTATCCGTAACAACAAGAAGGTCGTGATCGCCGCCGACCGCGCTCCCAAGGACCTTAATATGGACGAGCGCCTGACCAGCCGCTTTAATGCCGGTCTGCTGTGCCTGGTGGCGGAGCCCAGCTACGAGATGAAGTACAAGATTTTGCAGCGTTATTACGAGAACACGATCGCCGCCGCACCCGAGGCGGGCAACGACTCGCTGCTGGCGGCCTACGGGGGCGACGGCGGACATCTGACCGACGCGCACTTTAAACACATGGCCGAGGTCTCGGGCACCAACATTCGCGAGCTCGAGAGCTTTTGCGAGCGTTGTGCCGGCGAAGCGGGCGATCGCGAGCGCGAGGGCGGGGAGCTCACCTTTGACGACATCGACGCCATCGCCAACCAGTACTTCGACACATCGGCCAAGAAGATCAATGTGCAGACGGTCCAGTCCGTCATCGAGGAGCAATACGGTGTGACGCACGAGGAACTCATCGGGCCTCGCCGCAACGCCAATATCGCCAAGGCGCGCCATATCGCCATCTACCTGGCGATCGAGATGTGCGAGATGACGAC
This sequence comes from uncultured Collinsella sp., assembly GCA_958372035.1. GTDB lineage: Bacteria > Actinomycetota > Coriobacteriia > Coriobacteriales > Coriobacteriaceae > Collinsella. Next base: position 11,928 of record CATXML010000006.1, read on the forward strand.
GACGGCCGTGGGCGCCGAGTTTGGCAACCGCAACCACTCGACCGTCAGTACGAGCTATAAAAAGGTTCAGAAGATGATTCAGGAAGACCGGACTGTTACCGAAGACCTCAAGTCGCTGCGCGATAAAATTACACTGCGCTCGTAGGTAAATTGACACAGCTGTTGAAAACTTGTCGAAACGGCGGTTATAAGGTGTCGAAAACTCGAGCCGCGGTGATGAAAAGTTTTGCGCAGGTTTTGAACGTGGAAAACATACCCGATTGCACACAGGTTCCTGTCGATTCTCTTTTTAGGGCTGACCTGCACTTTTAGGAGTAATCAACAGTTTCGTCAGTACTATTACTATTATTAAGATATTTATATCTATAGAAAGGTATTAAAAGATGAAGTTCACCGTCAGCCAGAGCTCGCTTACGCAAGCCATCGGCGTCGTTATGAAAGGCGTCGCTTCGGCATCCACCCTTCCCATTCTGTCGGGCGTGCTCGTTAAGGCACAAGACGGCATCTTGGAATTCCAGACCTCCAACTACACCATCTCGATTCGTCACCGCATCGCGGCTCATGTCGAAGAGGAGGGCGAGATGGTGATTCCCTGCAAGATGCTCTCCAACATCACCAAAACCCTTCCCGATGCTCCGGTCACCTTTGAGCTGTCCGAGCGTCAGGTTTTGATTGGCTGCGAGAAGAGCTCTTTCCGCCTCAACACGCTCGATGCCAACGACTTTCCCGAGTTCCCGGCATACGCCATCGAGAGCGCCGTCGAGCTGCCGACCGATATCCTGTCCGAAATGGTAAGTCGCGTATGGCGCGTCACCTCGACTGACAAGGCCCGCCCCATCCTGGGTGGCGTGCACATGAAGGTCGAGAACAACACCGTGCGCCTGGTCGCGACCGACTCCTTCCGTCTGGCCGTGTGCGATACACAGGTCGAGACCTCGACCCTCGAAGGTTCCTTTGAGCTCAACGTGCCTGCCGACGCCTTCAACGACGCGCTGAGCATCATGGCCAGCCAGGCCACCATCATGATCGGCGCCACCGACACCCAGGTTGTCTTTGAGGCCGGCAACACCACCTACGTGTCGCGCCGCATCGAGGGCGTATATCCCAATTACAAGCAGCTCATCCCCGATTCTTGCGTGACGAGCGTCAAGATCGACGTAGCCGCCTTTAACGCCGCCCTTAAACGTGTGGCCGTTATCGCGAGCGCCAACCCCGCCGTCAAGTTTGAGATTGACGTCGAGAACGGCCAGATGGGCCTGTCCTCCATTTCCAACGACCAGGATCTGGCGCAGGAGACAATCGATGTCGAGGCCGAGGGCGAGTCGGGCACCATCGCCTTCAACTACCACTACATCTTTGGCTGCCTCAATGCCCTGTCCAAGGAGAAGGAGATCACGCTAGAGCTCAAGAGCTATTCGCAGGCTGGCATCTTCAAGTCCTACGACAAGATCAACTACCTGTACCTGGTCATGCCGGTACGCATCTAGCACTGCCCATGACCATGTTCGCACGCGATCTTTCCGTTGCGCGCTATCGCAGCTTCGACAGCTACCGCCTTGCCCTGAGCGACGGTGTGACCGTGCTCGCAGGCCCCAACGCGGCGGGAAAGACCAACCTCATAGAGGCGCTGCAGCTGCTGACGAGCGGCGCTTCGTTTAGGCATCCGACCGCGGCCGAGCTCGTGCACGACGGCGTGGGCTCATGCAAGGTTGAGCTGAGGCTCGAAGGCGATGGGCGCGTGCTGGACATGGGACTGAGCGTGGAAGACGGCAAGCGTTCGTTTAGCCGCAACGGCAAGCGCTGCGCCGCTGCCGGCGTGCGCGGGGTACTGCCGAGCGTTCTGTTTTGCCCGGACCACCTGGATATGGTCAAGCGGGGTGCCAGCGTGCGTCGCACCGCACTTGATGACTTTGGCGTTCAGCTGAGTGCGCGCTATGCCGATCTGGCTAGTGCCTACGGGCGCTGCGTGACCCAGCGCAATGCCCTGCTCAAGGAGACCTGGTGCTGCCGCGACATGCTCGGCGCCTGGAACGAATCTATCGCCCGCGCCGGTTCGGCCCTGCTCGTGCATCGTCTGGCCCTGCTCGAGCGGCTGTCGGGCCATGTGCGCGACGCCTATGGCCGCGTGGCATCTGGCGAGCTCGCCGGTGTGTCCTATGTGTCCACGCTTGGCGACCTGCCTCGCACCGAGGATCGCGACGAGCTCAGGGGCTGGGCGCACGAGCACATGCTCTCGGCGCTCGATGAACGCGCCGACGAGGAGATCCGCCGCGGCGTGACGCTCGTTGGTCCGCATCGCGACGAGATCGAGTTTTCCGTCGCGGGCCGATCGGCCCGCTCATTTGCCAGCCAGGGCCAGCAGCGAACGCTGGTTCTTGCCTGGAAGGTTGCAGAAGTGGCCGTGGCGCGCGATATCCTGGGCACCGCGCCGCTGCTGCTCTTGGACGACGTGATGAGCGAGCTCGACGCCGGGCGCCGAGGCGCTTTTCTGCAACTGATCGGTGATGATATCCAGACAGTCATAACCACCACCAATCTGGGGTATTTTACCGATGACCTGCTTGATCGAGCCAAGGTGGTGAGCATGGGTGAGACGTGCTAATTACGAGCGCGAGAACGGAACGGTTGCCTTTGGCGGCTTTTTGGATGCCGAGCGTCAGCGCATCCTGGCAGCCGCGACACCTGAGCGCCGCGCGCAGATGGAGGCTGCAGAGGAATCTCGTGCGGTCTATCGCGCCTGGAATGCGGTGTGCTCGGGCACGCGCGAGGGACGCCATGTGACGGGACTGCGCTACCTGCCCGAGTCCAACGAACTGCTGGTGTACCTCGATTCGCCCTCATGGACGCAGGAGATGACACTTTTGCGCGAGATTATCCGCGCGCGCATGGAGCGCGCCGGCGCGCACGTAGACGGCCTGGTGTTCAAGACGACCGCCCCCGGCCACACACCGCCCGCTGCCAAAGAGCGCCTGCGTCCGGCCGTGGCCGAGCGTCCGCCGGCCCCGCATGCCGACCTAAGCGGTGCCGAGCGTGCCGAGATCGAGCGCCAATTGGCACCCATCGAGGACCAAAAACTGCGCGAGGCCCTCGAGAACGCCATGAGAGCCAGTGCCGAGTGGGCCAAGGGCGTGCAGGGCAAAAAAGAGCCTTAAATCGCATCTGGTGGCCTTGTAGAGCCAAATACCCTCGTCCCCGAGGGTATTTTTTTACGATAAACTAGTAAGGCTGTACACATTTTCTTAACTGAAGGAGGACGTGTGGCAAACGAAAACGATTACGATGGCGGCGAGATTAAGATTCTCGAAGGTCTCGAGGCCGTTCGTAAACGCCCGGGCATGTACATTGGCTCGACGAGCGCCAGCGGTCTTCATCACCTGGTGTGGGAGATCGTTGACAACTCCGTCGACGAGGCCATGGCCGGTTTCTGCACCGAGATTCAGGTGACGGTCCACGCCGACAACTCCATCACGGTCGTCGACAACGGGCGCGGCATCCCCGTCGACGAGCATCCTATCAAAAAGATCCCGACGCTCGAGGTCGTCATGACGATCCTGCACGCCGGCGGTAAGTTCGATAACTCGGCCTACAAGGTCTCGGGCGGACTGCACGGCGTGGGCATCTCCGTCGTCAACGCCCTGTCCAAGCGTGTGGTCGTACAGGTATGCCGCGATGGCAACATCTACGAGATGGAGTTTTCGCGCGGCAAGACCGTCAAAAAGATGGAAGTCGTGGGCACTTCGGTGACGACGGGTACCACTGTCAGCTTCTGGCCCGACGACGAGATCTTCGAGACCTGCATCTACGATTTCGACACGCTGCACAACCGTCTGCAGGAGACGGCATTCCTCAACAAGAACCTCAAGATCATGCTGACCGACGAGCGCGAGGCGACTCCCCACGTGGAGGAGTTTTGCTACGAGGGTGGCATCATCGACTTCGTCAAGTTCCTCAACGAGGGCAAGGACGTCCCCGAGGCCTTTAAGGAGCCTATCTATATTGAGGGCAAATCGGATCCGGATGCGCCCGTGACCAAGATGGGCGAGGTCGAGGTGTCCTTGCAGTGGAATAGCGGCTACGGCGAGAACGTCATGTCGTTTGCCAACGACATCTACACCCCCGAGGGCGGCATGCACCTCGAGGGCTTCCGCACCGCGCTCACCCGCGTGATTAACGATTACGCCCGCAAGCAGAACCTGCTCAAGGAAAAAGACGCCAACCTGACCGGCGACGATGTGCGCGAGGGCCTTTCGGCCGTTATCTCGGTCAAGCTGCCCGATCCGCAGTTTGAGGGCCAGACCAAGGCAAAGCTCGGTAGCTCCTATATGCGCGCGCTCACGCTCAAGATCGTGACCGACGGCCTCGCCGATTACTTGGAGGAGCATCCCAAGCCCGCCCGCGAGATCGTCAAGAAGGCGCAACAGGCCTGCAAGGCGCGCAACGCCGCCCGCAAGGCGCGCGAGGCGACCCGCCGCAAGAGCCTGCTCGAGACGGCGTCCCTGCCCGGTAAGCTCGCTGACTGCTCGGTGCGCGATGCCGAGCTGACCGAGCTCTTCATCGTAGAGGGCGACTCGGCAGGCGGTTCGGCCAAGGACGGCCGTCGCCGAGACATCCAGGCGATTCTGCCCCTGCGCGGCAAGATTCTGAACGTCGAACGCGTTGGTGACCATCGCGCGTTCTCGAGCGACACCATCCAGTCGCTGATTACCGCGATCGGCTGCGGTGTCACGACGAGTGCCGGCGACGGCGGCGACTTCGATATCACCAAGGCGCGCTACCACAAGATCATCATCATGACCGATGCAGACGTCGACGGTGCGCATATCCGCATCCTGCTGCTGACGTTCTTCTACAAGTACATGCGTCCGCTGATCGATGCCGGCTACGTCTATGTTGCCTGTCCGCCCATCTTTGGCATTAAGGTGCGCAACAAGATCCACTACGTGTATCCCAACGGCCGCCAGCCCGAAGACGAGATCCTGCGCGACACCATCCAGAGCCTGGGGCTGAACCCCGACGACAACGACGAGGACGGCAAGGCCAAGGACGGCAAGATCACCAAGAAGCGCAAGGGCTATACCGTCCAGCGCTACAAGGGTCTGGGCGAGATGGACGCCAAGCAGCTTGCCTCGACGACGATGGACCCCAAGACCCGCATTCTGCAGCGCGTGTCGATCGAGGACGCCGTGGTGGCGGATCGCGCC
>CATXML010000007.1 GCA_958372035.1 uncultured Collinsella sp.
GCGCGGTACACCTCGCAGGTTTCCATGAGCTCGTCGTGCGTGCCCAGGCCCACGATCTCGCCGTCCTTGAGCACCACGATCTGATCGGCATGCAAAATAGTCGAGATGCGCTGGGCGATGATGAGCACCGCGGCATCGCACGTCTCGTCCTGCAGCGCATGGCGCAGTGCCGCATCGGTCTTAAAGTCCAGGGCCGAAAAGCTATCGTCGAAGATATACAGATCAGCGTGCTTCATGAGCGCACGGGCGATGGCCAGGCGCTGGCGCTGGCCGCCCGAAAAGTTCGTACCGCCCTGCGCCACCGGCGTATCGAGCCCCTGGGGCTGGTCGAGCACAAAGGTGCTCTGGGCAACCTGGAGCGCATGGAGCATGTCAGCCTCGGTCGCACCCTCGTTACCAAAGCGCAGATTGCTTGCCACGGTACCCGAGAACAGCCATGCCTTCTGCGGCACATAGGCGATACGCCCGCGGATGTCGTCTTGCGAAAGGTCGCGCAGATCGACGCCGTTCAGGCGAATGGCGCCCTTCGTGGCATCGTGGAAGCGAAGCAAGAGTTTGGCCACCGTTGACTTGCCCGAGCCCGTTGAGCCCACGATCGCGGTCGTCTGTCCGCGGCGGCAGGCAAAACTCAGGTTGCACAGGGTGTCCTCGTCGGCATCGTCAAAACGGAACGACATGTGGTCGAACACGGCCACCACGTCGGCGCCGTCTGCGGACTCAGGCGCCCCGTCGCCCAGCGTAGCCTTGCCGTCCACAATGCTCGGCTCGATTTCGAGCACCTGCTGCGCACGGTTCAGGCACGCCGCGGCGCGCGGGAGCGTCAGCACCACCATCTGCGCCATCATCACAAAGAACAGAATCAGGATCGCGTACTCCAGCACGGCCGAGATGCTGCCGATTTGCATGGCATGGACGCCCACGCGGTTGCCGCCCACCCACAGCACCGCCACCTCGGCGATGTTCATCAAAAAGAAGCTAGAGCTGTCGAGACCCACAAACAGGTGGTTGACCTTGATGGCATTGGCCGCGTAATCGCTAAACACCTCGTCCAGGCGCTGCTCCTCGTGGCGCTCCTTGTTAAATGCGCGGATGACGCGCACGCCCACGATGTTCTCGCGCAGCACCACGTTCATGCGGTCGATAAAGCTCTGCAGGCGCATAAAGATCGGCGCGGCGTTGGCAACGGTAAAGACCGCCGCCACCAGCACAACCGCAACGACCACGCCCAGCAGCGTGCCCATGGCAGGATCGATAAACCAGGCAAAGATGATGCCCGCGACGGCCAAGAACGGCACCGGCAGCACCAACTGAATCGTCTGAAGGATAGCCTGCTGAATCACGTTGATGTCGTTGAGCGAGCGTGTGATCATCGAACCCGTGCCAAAGCGCTCAAAGTCGCTGGCGGACAGCTCGAGCGACTTATCGTAGACGGCGTTGCGGATGTCGCAGGCCACATTGGCCGCCAGGCGGGCCGAAAGATAGCAGCCCAGCACCGCGCCGCCGCTGGCCATGCCGGTCGCGATAAGCATGTACAGGCCGTTGCGCAGGATGTAGTCGACATCACCCGTCGTAATGCCCGTATTGACCATGTTCGCCAACATCGTGGGCACGAGCAGCGTACCGACGTTGTCTATCAGCAGCACAAACAGCGTCACCGTAATCAGCCCGCGATACGGCCTCATAAACCTCATTAAGAGTCGCATGTCTCCCCTTCGCCCTTATCGTCAGCCTCGTTCTCGGCGGCCACTTGCCGTTTAAATGCCTCGCACTCTTCATTAAGAACATGGGAGAACTTACCGACCAAGCGCATAATCTCGCGCTGTTCCCACGGCTCGAGCGCCTCGAATGCCTGTTGCTCGGCTTTTTGCGCCGGCAACGCGTAGCACTTGGCAAACTGCATACCTTCTTCGGTCAGTCGCACAACCTTGTTCTTACGACTGCCCTCGGCAAACTCCAACGTCGCAAGCCCTCGCGCCCTAAGCGTCTTGATCGCCGAATTGATGGTCTGTTTGCTGTAGAACCATTCACTTGTCAGCCGACTCACGGCAACGCTTCCGCCCGCTGCACTCGTGTCGACGAGCATCCAGTAGGCGCAGTCCGAAAGACCGCAGGTGCGCGCGAACTCCGAATAGATGCGGTCAAGCCCGTTGAGCATCCGGTCAAAATCGACCAACGTAACCGCGCAATCCATCTCTCCCACCATTCGATAGTCCGAGTTTTGACTAATTGTAGTTTCAGGTTAGTCCGAGTTTTGACTATCGTCAAGGGCGGCCGTGCAAGACGTGCGGCCTATGCAACATATCGACAAAAAAGACCGCCGGCGCGGGGGCGGCGCCGGCGGTTGCGAGAGAATATCGATTGTTGGCTGCTAAGCAGCGACGGCCTCGTAGACCGTGGCGCCCGAGAAGCTGTCGTGCAGGCTCTTGCCACAGATCCACGGCAGTTCGACGACCTCGCAGACCGTGTTGACCAGCTCGGAGCAGTCAGTAAAGTGGCCCTTATCGTTGAGGGCCTCGCAATCCTGAACACGCCAATAGCCATCGGTGTGCGTGATGTAGTACTCGTGATCGTTGATCGAAACGAAAGCGCGCGTCTTGGAACGCAGCAGCTTCAGAAATCCTTCGAAGTCGGTCTCGACGACATCTCCAGCCTGGAACATGATGTTACCTCCTGGCCCGGCGCCACCATGGCGCGTTGATAAACGTTGGCACTCCTTTAGTAAAACCTTTATCAGAGCTTATCCGCGCATCATTTAGGCAAGTGGTAAAAAACCGCAGGGTAGACGGGATAAAACGTTTAATCATCCCACCGGTTTGTCACATTCTTGCTGAAGTTTTATGCAAACCAACTTTTCCACTTGGTAGCTTGCGTTGTTTGGGGCCGGCTGCGCGATTACGATTTTGGTTCGGCGGGTAAGAACGAGGCATCGAAACCAACGTCAGGAGGACACATGGAGACCATCGAGGCGCTCATCCACCGCCGCAGCTGCCGCAACTACGGCGATCGCCCCGTCGAGGCAGAAAAGCTCGCACGCATTATCGAAGCTGGCCAGTACGCGCCGAGCGGCATGGGACGCCAGCCGGTCACATTCGTCGCCGTCACCGACCCCGCAACCGTCGAGCGCCTCTCGCAGCTCAACGCCCAAGTTATGGGCAGCGAGGGAGATCCCTTCTACGGCGCCAAGACCGTTGTGGTGGCGCTCGTCGACCGCAGCGTGCCCACGCACCTGGAAGACGGCTCACTCGCCATGGGCAACCTGCTCAACGCAGCCTATGCGCTGGGCGTCGATTCGTGTTGGATCCACCGCGCGCACGAGGTCTTTGACTCACCCGAGGGACTGGAACTGCTGGCCAAGTGGGGTCTGCCCGCCGACGGAAGCCTACGCGGTGTGGGCAACTGCATTCTGGGCTACGCCGAGGACGCACTCCCCGGGGCCAAACCCCGCCGCGACAACGTGGTGTATGTTCCGCCGTTCTAACGAACGGCGGCCCGCTCGCTGTTGGCGCCCGACATCGAGTGAGCCACTGTTGGCATCCGGCACCTGGGCAGCTAATTAACGGGGTGGTAGAAGGTGTCGACGACCGTTTGCTTTACGTTGTCCTGGTCCAGATAGAACTCGGCGAAGGTGTCGCCCTGCTGCATGGTGCCCTGCAGCGTCACGACATCAAACGAAGTCAGGCCGTGCTCGAGCATCGTGGTCGCCAGATAGCTGAACTCATCGAGACCCAAATTGGTCCACGTATAGTCGCCCATGGCCTGATACAGGCTGATGAGCATGGCGGGGTTGCTCTTGGCACTGCTGAGCACCTTCGATGCAAATGCCTGCACGTAGCTCACCTGGCGCGCCGTACGATCCAGCGAAGACGTCAGATTCGTCGTGTCGCGCCACTGCACGTACTTTTCCGCCGTTGTACCAAACAGCGTGGTCTCCTGGCCCTCGACAACCGACGTGCCCGGCACAGTCTGCGTAGGCACCAGCGTCACGCCGCCGATGGAGTCATTAATGGGAGCCACGCCCTCGATATTGAGCGTGTAGTAATAGTCGACCGGAATGTTATCGAGCACGCGCGAGGCGGCGGCGGCCGTCAGCGCCGATGAGTTGTCGCCATCGGTGCCATAGGCAAACTGCAAGCACAGCTGCTCGGTCACCTGGCCGGCAAACGAACCATTGGAATACGTATCTACGGCAACCATGCTGTCACGCGGGATGATAATGCCGCGGGCCTCGCCCGTGTCGGTATTAAGCGCTACGACCATCACGGTATCGGACTGGCCCTTCTGGGTGCCGTCATCGTTATTGCGGCCATCAAAGCCGATAAACGCCACCGTGGCCATATGCTTGTTGAGCGCATACTTCTTGCCGTTATAGGTAATGGTGTCGCCCTTGGCCTTAATGACCTTTTCGGTCTTTTCCTCAATCTTCTTTTTGCCTTGGTTCACGCTGTGATTCACAAAGCCCCAGCCGGCAGCAGCAACCGCACCAATCACGAGCAGCACGATCAGCAGCGTGCGGATACGGCGGCGGCGCTTGATGCGCCTAATCGACTCTTTGGAGCGTCGACGACGCTGAGGTGCCGCCTCATCAAGCGAAGGCCACTCTGCCTCATCAACAGGCTGCGCCGCAGCTTCATCGGTCTTTGCCGATGCGTCGGACAGAGCCTCGGCCTTGCTCGGGGATTTTTCGTCAGGTTGAGGCGTCGGATTGCCTTTGGTCTCCCATTGAGGCTCGACAGGCTCCGCCACATCCTGAACCTGCTGCTCGGGATTGTTTACTTGATTTTCGTCGGGATCCACCGCATCGATAAAGTGCTTGCCACGGGGGTTCATGACTATTTTGTCTCCTGGTCGCTTGTTAACATACCGCTCACAATATAGCGCGAGTTGCCCTGCGAGCTATCGAGCATGCAGGTGCTCAACTGCACAATCTTACTATCTGCATCAAGTGTCACGCCGTCACGTACATTTTTGAGCAATGCGTCCGGATTACAGACCGAATTAAAGTAGTCCTGGCGCACGGCAGGGTCGGCAAAGTTAAACGAGTTGAGAATGTGGCGGTCGTCATATTGATAGGCCGAGACAATCTTGTACGTCAGAATATGGCCCGGCGTGTAGATATAGAACTCGCCGTTCTCGTTAAAGAAGTTCGCGTCCTCAAAGTTATGCAAGTTGTGGAATACGCCGCCGTTCACGTGGCCGTAGATCACCGTGACGGGATCGCTAAAGTCGCGCGCGTTTGCCATCTGACTAAACGCTGTGCCGTAGGGGTCGTACTTGCCGTCCTTGTCGTGATCCAGATAAAACAGGTCGTCCGTCGTGCTCTGCAGCAAGGGCGTGTTGATATCCGCACCCGGAATGTAGAGCCACGCATAGATATCGGCATTCTCCTGAATGAGCGGAGCGAAGTCGATGGGGTTGTCCGGCAGCTCCTTGCCCTTTGATTCGACCTTCGTGGCGGGCTTACCTGTTGCACTCATCTCTTCGGCGCGCTGCTGCTCTAGATGATTCATATAGAGCACGTAGCCGCCGCAGCCGACTGCGACCAGCAACAACACTACGAAAACGCCCTTGAGTATCGTGGCGCGACGCTTTTTGTCCGAGTCGTCCATATGCTTAACTTCCATATGCTTGCCCTGCGGCTGCTGTGCCATGGTGTTCCCTTACCCTGTAAATCGGCCAAAAAAAGGACCCGCACAAGTACGGGTCCTCAAATCTTACGGTTGAAACCGTGTGTGTGCTAGTTGTTCTTGCGAAGAGCAACAAAAGCGCAGGCAGCGCCAGCAGCGGCAACAGCAGCCACAGCGGCAACGGCGGTGGTGTTCACACCGGTAGCCGGGGACTTAGCACCGTTGTCGGTGGTAGCAGCGCCAGCAGCGGTCTTCTCAGCCACGATGGTGTAGGTGGAGAGCTTGGTGACCTTAAAGGTAACATTGCCGTTGTTGTCGGCAGTGAGGTTCAGGGTCTCCTTGCTACCGTCGTTGTGCTGGACATAGACGGTAACCTTAGCGTTGGCGTAAGCCTTGCCAAGGGTGAAGGTGACGGTCAGCGGGTTGGACTCAGAAACAGTGCCCTCGACAGTCTCAGTGATCTCAAAGGAAGCGACCACGTTGGCGCCGGCAGGGGTGCCCTCGGCGTTCTTGGTGGTGGAAACAACCTTGACGTTAGCGTTGTTAACGCTGGCGGTCACGTTGTTGGCGCCGGTGGCGGTGGTGTTGGCAGGGCTCGGGGCGGCGAAAGCAGCCACGGGCAGGGCCAGGGCAAGAGCGAGAACGCTCAGTGCTGCCATGAATCTCTTCTTCATGTTAGGTACTCCTCAACTTGCAGCTTGTGGACTTTTAAGTGCCTAGTAGTATAGCCCTTTTTTGTAAATTGTGACTAATGAGTTCTATATGAAACAACATTGCTGCTTTTTTGTTCGCTCATTGGCCCCAAACAGCGACTAAGTGTGATGGTTCTGTGACTTATTGGCCTTGTGTTACAGGCACGACCTGCGAATCCACGCCGTTTGCACTGGTTTCGCTAACCTCACTGTCCGTATCCTCGCCCTTTTGGGCATCGGCGATCGTTGCGGCAGCGGCAACAATACCGCGCTGAGGTGCCACGCCCGTCTGTGCCTGAGCGCCCTCGACAAGCTCCGTGCCGGCATGCGCGAGCTCAGCAGACTTGAACATCGCACTCAGGTCGACCCCGCCGCCGGCGTAGCCGAGTGCGGCAAGTGCGATGACAACCACCGCAACAACAACTGCAATCGGCACGTAGCGATGCCAACCAGCAGGATTGAGCCCACTGCGGCGAGCCGCACCGCGGCTGATATAGCCCAGCGTTCCGTCGTGCTTGAGCTTAGAGCCCACCACGCGCTTGCGCCCCCTCAGCGATGACTCGGCCTGCATGGCCAAGCGGGCGCTTGCCGAAGGATAGCCATATTTGGTGCGCTTGAACGAACCGTCGAACCCCGAGGCGTGCTTGCCCCACGTCCGGGACGTCGTGCGGCGGTTAACTGGAGCCGTGCTCCGTCTATTCCGGTTTGGTTTTGAAGTCTCCGCCATACGCCCCCGCACGCCGTAACACAATCGAAACATTACTGCTTTGGACTGTAGCACACGCGCCGCATGCGGTCACGGGCGCCTCGCCCAGCGGTCATCGTCCTTCAGCAAGCGCCACAGGGTCGTGCGGCTTATTCCCAGCACCTCGGCAGCGCGGGTCCGGTTGCCCTGAAGGTAGCCTACGACCAGCCGCGCGATGTCGCGTTCGGTATCGACCAGTGGACGCAGGATATACAGGTCGCTGTCGAGCGTCGGAGCGCCAAAGGTTGCGGTTTTGATGACATCCTCCTGGGCGAGCACCTCCTCCGCCACCGCGCGCTCCGCCACACCCGACCCTACTAATATATAGAGTCGTTCCGAGACCTCGCGAAGCTGCAGATAGTTGCGTGGCCAGCGATAGCCGTTAAGCGTCGAGGCGGCCTCCTCGGACATACTCGGAGCGGCAGTTCCAAAGACATCTGACAGATACGACAAATACTGCGCAACCTTTTTCGACGCGGCTCCCTGCTCGACGATTGCCGGCGCCACGCTCACCGCACAGGCGAAGCGCTCGGTCACAAAGGCGGCTTGATCACTTTCGCTGCCGCCCGGCATGTCATTCGCCGTCAGCACCACATGGCAGCGCGTCGCCAACGCGGTGTCGGCCATCGTGGAAACGAGCTCGCGGAGGCGCTGGGGGCCAACCGCATTCCAGCCCTCAATGCAAAGGGTCAGCCCTGTTTGAAACAGCGGCGATTCGGAGCTTTTGAGCACATGGCGCCAACCGCGATCGGTGAGCTCATCGAGCGAGACGGAAACAAAGGGCTGATCGGCAAAAGGGCCATCCAGATAGAGGCGCATGGCAATCTCGACCTGGCCCGCTCCCAGCTCGCCCTCGAGCATAAGGGGCACCCCGCGCGCGAAGCTCTCGGCGACCGGCGCAGCTACCGAGGCCGCCCCCTCAACGATGCCGTACGCGCTCGATTCGTAGCGGGCCTCAACTTCGTCGGCGTTGAGCCACTCGATGCCCGCATGCGCCGCGGCGCCGCGCACCTCGCGGACCACGACGACCCAAAGGCCCCCGCCCTCTTTGTCGGTGGGGCGAACGGTCAGGCTCAGGCGCGTACCCGCACGCCCCATAACCAGACGCGCGCCGTCTCCTATACGGTCGAGGCGCTCAGCGACAAAAGCCGCCGCATCCCGCTCAAGCGCCGCGTCATTCATGGTCGAAATCGCGACGTCCCCACGCGCATCGATTGCCAATGCCGAGGCCCCGGCAGCAGCCAGGGCCTCGGTCAAGATGTTCAGCTTGGCATCGCTATCCATGATTTGCCCCTGTCCGCGGCGACGTGCAACCGCCGACGGTCGCACGACCGAGTGTTTCAAAATTGAACGATATTGCTCACCAAACACTATAGGGCAGAAGCCGCCGTCCTGCGAGTATATGAGTTGCCCCGCATCGCCATCCTGGCGGGGCGATAAGAGCTCTTCGGGACCTATAAACCTGCGGACAAGCCATACCCGCAAGAGCTCCTATCGCTCCACCGCGAGGATGCGCTCGCCAGCACGCAGCACGCAAATAAGCTACTTCTCTACCAGATTCCCAGCACGTGCTGCATTCCCAAACTCATGCACGCAATGCCAATCCAGCAGCAAAAGCCCAATGCGATGGGCTTGCCGCCCTTTTTGACCAGCTCGACGATATCGGTATTAAAGCCAATAGCCGCCATAGCCATCACGATAAAGAACTTCGACAGCTCCTTGATGGGTGCCGTAACGGATGCAGGAAGCTGAAGCACCGTGGTGATTACGCTCGCCAGCACAAAGAACAGCACGAACATGGGAAACGCGCGTTTAAGCGAGAACGTGCTTTTGGCGTCGCCGCCGGCCTTGCGCGCCAGATGCATCTGCCAGCATGCGAGAGCCAACGTAATGGGAATAATGGCCAGCGTCCTGGTGAGCTTGACCACTGTGGCGCTCTCGAGCACATTGGCGCCGGGATGCATACTGTCCCAGGCACTCGCCGCAGCCGTTACCGACGAGGTGTCGTTGATGGCGGTGCCGGCAAACAGGCCAAAGCCCTCGTTGGTCAGCCCGAGCATGCCGCCGAGCGTCGGAAACACGAGCGCCGCGATAACGTTAAACAGGAAGATGACCGAAATAGCCTGGGCAATCTCGCGATCGTCGGCATCGATGACGGGCGCGGTAGCGGCGATGGCAGAACCGCCGCAAATCGACGAACCCACACCCACAAGCGTCGCGATCTTACCCGGCACGTTCATAACGCGGCAGAGCACAAAGGCAATGACAAGCGAAGTCGAGATTGTCGCCACGATAATCGGCAGCGACTGGGCGCCCTTGGACAGAATCTGGGAAAGGTTCATGCCAAAGCCAAGCAGGATAACCGCGTACTGCAAGACTTTTTTGGACGTATAGGTAACGCCGGCGGCGAGCTGTTCGCGATGATTCTTGGGAAAGACGAGCGCCAGAACCATGCCGAAGAGGATGGCGAATACCGGCCCACCGACCACCTCAATCTGTTTGCCGAGCAGCGTTGCGGGGATAGCGATGATCAGGCAGAACAAGACGCCCTTCCAGCACTCGCGTACGATATTCGCCAGTTGCATATGGGATTCCTTCTTTCTATTTCACGTTTGCGACGGCTTATGATACGGCAACATTGGGCATAGCCTTGCGCAAATACAGACTAAGATGCCGCAATAGTTCTCGGGCGACAGCCGAATTACCCTCCGCGGAGAGCTGATTCGCGGCATAATTAACAACTGACATATGAGTTTGATAGAACAGTTGCGAGGCGCTATGGAAGAATCGATGCACGTCGGCGAGCAGGAAACGAGCCTACAGGACCAGTCCTACCACACCATTCGACGCAAAATCGTCTACCTGGACTATAAGCCGGGCGAAAAGCTGGGCGTCAAGCAGCTTTGCGATGACCTGGACATGGGTCGCACGCCCGTGCGCGAGGCTTTGGTTCGCTTGGCGCAGGAAGGCCTGGTGCGCACCGTGCCCCAGAGCGGCACCTACGTCTCACCCATCAACCTCACCCTTGCCGAGAGTGCCTGCTACATCCGCGAACATCTGGAAAAGCAGGTGATTGTGGAGTGCTGTGCGCGAGCCACGTCGGCCGGCATCGAGCAGCTCGACCGCGCCATCGTGCTGCAGGAAAAGGCCATGGCCGAAGAGGATCGCATCGGCTTCTTTTTGAGCGACAACCTCATGCATCACATGATTTTTAGCATCGCATGTCGCAGCACCGTTTGGTCGTGGCTCGAAGAGACCAATGCCGACCTGGAGCGCTTCCGCTGGCTGCGCGCCGCCACGCAGGTTCTCGACAATCGGGACATCGTGAACGAGCACAAGCAGATTCGCCGCGCTATCGCCGGTCGCGACCCCATCGAAGCGAGCTTTTTGGTCAGCAAGCACCTGCACATGATGTTCCGCAACCAAACCGAGGTTCTGGACCAGTTCCCCGAGTACTTCGAGACCAGTAAGCTCCGCTAACCTGCCAAAAAGGGACAGGTTTATTTTGGCAGGTTTTATCTGGGCAAATGCAGAAAAGGCCCGGCTCCGTCTTGATGCGGAGCCGGGCCTTAGTCGCTAGAACGGCGGAACCAACTACTCTACCGTGACGCTCTTGGCTAGGTTACGGGGCTGATCGACGTCGCAGCCGCGCAGGATGGCGACCTCGCGGGCGAGCAGCTGCAGCGGGACGCTCGCCGTGATGGGGCTGAACACGTCGCGGACGGCCGGCACGCGGATGATGCAGTCGGCAATCTTGTTGATCTCCTCGTCGCCCTCGGTGGCAACGACGATGACCTTGGCGCCGCGCGCCTTGCACTCCATAAGGTTCGACACGGTCTTGTCGTAGGTGGCACTCTTGGTGGCCACAGCGATGACAGGGAAGCCCGGGTCGATCAGGGCAATGGGGCCGTGCTTCATCTCACCGGCGGCGTAGGCCTCGGCGTGCAGGTAGCTGACCTCCTTGAGCTTGAGCGCACCCTCGTAGGAAATAGCGGCACCCATGCCGCGACCCACGAACAGTGCGGACTGCGCGTCCTTGCACAGCAGGGCGGCCTCATGCACGGCCTCGGTCTGGGTATCCAAAATCCACTGGATCTGCTCGGCCGTATCGGAAAGCTCGCGGAACAGCATGCGCGCCTGCTTGGTGGTCAGGCGGTACTTGACCTGCGCTAGCAGCAGAGCCAGCAGCGTCAGGCTCACGACCTGGCCGATGAAGCTCTTGGTCGAGGCGACCGCGATCTCCTTGTTGGCCTTGGTGTAGATGACGCCGTCGCTCTCACGCGCCACCGGGCTGCCCACCACGTTGGTGATGCCGAAGACCTTGGCGCCCTTGATGCGCGCGTCGCGAATGGCGGCAAGGGTATCGGCCGTCTCGCCCGACTGGGACACGGCAACGACAAGCGTCGTCGGCGTAATGATGGGGTTGCGATAACGGAACTCGCTGGCCGCCTCCACCTCGGTGGGGATGCGAGCCCAGCCCTCAATGAGATTCTTGGCAATGAGGCCAGCGTGATAGCTAGTGCCGCAAGCGATCACGTAGACGCGGTCGATGTCGTTGAGTTCCTCGAGGGACAGGCCCAGCTCGTCGATATCGAGCTCGCCGGCGGGGGTCATACGGCCCACCAGCGTATCGCGCACGACGCGCGGCTGCTCGTGGATTTCCTTGAGCATAAAGTCGGGATAACCGCCCTTTTCTGCCATGTCCAGGTCCCAGTCGATGTGGGTGACCTTGGGCTCGATAACGTTGCCGGCCTCGTCGGTGTACTCGACGCCCGCGGGCGTGAGCTTGGCAAACTGACCGTCCTCGAGCACCACGACATCGCGGGTGGCGTCGATGAGCGCGATGACATCGGAAGCAACATAGGAGCCGGTTTCGCCCACGCCGACCACAATCGGGGAGTCCTTGCGCGCCACGGCGATCACGCCGGGCTCGTCAGCGCACACGGCGGCCAAACCATAGGCACCGACCACGTGGGTGCAAGCCTCGCGCACGGAGGCCATCAGGTCGTGCGTCTCGGCATAAGCCTCTTCGATCAGATGCGCGAAGACCTCGGTATCGGTCTCGCTCTTAAAGTGGTGGCCGCGGCCCTTCAGCTCTTCGCGCAGCTCGGCGAAGTTCTCGATGATGCCGTTGTGGACGATGGCGATACGACCGTCGCAGCTGGTGTGGGGATGGGCGTTAACGACGGAGGGCTTGCCGTGGGTGGCCCAACGGGTGTGGCCGATACCGCAGGTAGCGTCGCTGTCGATGTTGGAAAGCTCGCTCTCCAGGCCCGCGACCTTGCCCACGCGGCGGATGACGTCGAGGTGCGCCGCGGCGCCCTCACCCACCTCGAGCGCGACGCCCGAGGAGTCATAGCCGCGATACTCCATACGCTTGAGGCCCGTGACCAGGATGTTCTTTGCAATATCAGAGCCGGTGTAGCCGACAATTCCGCACATAGGATAAATCCCTTCGTTCGCGTGACTGCAAGACGTCCACGCACAGGGGGCGCTGAGACGTATAACGTTCGAGTATTGTACTCACGCAAGCGCAAGCTGATATACCAGAAGTGGTATCTCAACTTAGATACCACCCGATGCACACATGCCCAAACCACCACGATGGGGACAGGCACCTTTGTGGTGGTTTGGGCTCCAGCGTTTGCCCAGATAAACCTACCAAAATAAACCTGTCCCTAATTGGCAGGTTTTGACACCCTAGGGGTGGGCGATGCTACAATCTGCCTTGTAC
The DNA here is from genome assembly GCA_958372035.1 of uncultured Collinsella sp. Lineage (GTDB taxonomy): Bacteria > Actinomycetota > Coriobacteriia > Coriobacteriales > Coriobacteriaceae > Collinsella. Next base: position 12,796 of record CATXML010000007.1, read on the forward strand.
TTGAAACGCATCAAAGGGGCCGCTATGGCAAAGGTAAAAATCAGCGACGTCGCGCGCGAGGCGGGGGTCTCGCTGGGCACGGTATCCAACGCGCTCAACCACCCCGAAAAGCTGCGCCCCGAGACCCTCAAGCTCATCAACGAGACCATCAATCGCCTTGGCTACCTGCCCAACCAAAGCGCTCGCCAGCTGGCCGGCGGCACCACTAAGTCCTTTGGCCTTGTCCTCCCCCGTCTCGACCACGGCTTTTCGCTCCAGATTGCCAGCGGTGCCCACAACGAGGCACGCAAGCACGGCTATGACTTGCTCATCGCCAATGCCGATAACGACGACATTCTCGAGGATCATTACCTGCGCTATTTTATGGGCACGCAGATGTCCGGCGTCATGGTTCAGCCCATGGCGTCCCCCGACTGGCACCCCGCCATGGCCAAGATGCCCGTGCCGATCGTCCATCTGGACATCCACTGCTCCGAGCCCGGTTATTACGTGGCTGCCGACAACGAGGCACAAGGCCGCATTATCGCCGAGCTCGCCGTTGCCCGTGGCGCACGCCATATCACCGTTGTGGGCAGAGCGGCATTTATGCAGCTCACCTTGCGCGTACTTGGCATCCACAAGGCCCTCGCCCTGCATCCCGATATCAAGATCGAAGTCATCGACGCCGGCGAATGGAATACCGCTGCCGACGGCTACAGCATCGGTGCCCAGCTTGCCGAGCGCCCTGATGACAAGCGCCCCGATTTTGTCATCGGCCTGACCGACGTATTGGCCTCGGGCGTTATCGCAGCGCTGACCGACAAAGGCATCTCCGTCCCTGAGCAGGTCCGCGTGGCCGGCTGCGACGGCAACCCCCTTGCATGGAGCGGATCGGTCCCGCTCACCACGGTAGCGCCCCCGGGCTACGAGATTGGCCGCAAGGGCGTTCAATTGCTCATAGAGCAAATCGAGGATAAACCTGCCGCCAAGACCAAACGAGTCCGCATCGGCTCCGCCGCGCGCACCGTCACCACGGTCACGGCCAGCGAGGACATTAACCGTCAGGAGCTCGTGCGTCCCTTCTTGCTCGAGCGCGTAAGCACCCAAAATGCCAAGCCGCACCCGACGGGCCAACCCATGGTCCCAACAACCGACATCAACCTAGGCGCCTACTTGTGACAAAAAAACGCCGCAACGGAAACAGGCCCGCTGCGGCGTTTTTTACTGGCCCCATGTGCCCTCCCCGTTTAGCCGGACCTGCGGCTACGGATATTTACGGAATGTAATCCATTTTTCATTAACTTTTTTGTTAAAATAGACTCAATTCCATATTTTTAGATATTTCCTATAAGTATTGATTTTGCTCCAGTTTTTTCTCGCCAAGAAAGGGGTTTCATGAATCTGATTGATCGCAAACAGTACCTCGACTGGCTCATTTCGTGGAAAGACTCGCACGTCATCAAGGTCGTTTCGGGCGTGCGAAGGTCCGGCAAATCAAAGCTATTCGAAATCTACCGTAGCTACCTGCGCGATCATGGAATCACAGGCGACCAGGTTATATCCCTCAACTTTGAAGACCTGGAGTTCGAGTCGCTTACGTCGTATAGAGCACACAACGACTACAATTACCCCCGACAAGTCCCCGATAAGATGAACTAAGTTTTTCTGGACGAGATACAGCACGTCGAGCATTTCGAAAAAGCCGTCGACAGTCTTTTTATCAAGGACAATGTCGACCTCTACATAACCGGTTCCAACGCTTATCTGCTCTCGAGCGAGCTGGCAACTTTGCTCTCCGGCCGCTACGTAGAGCTCAAGATGCTGCCCCTATCCTTTAAAGAGTTTTGCTCGGCAAAAACCAATGACGGAAAGGCTCCCGCGCAGTTGTTTGACGAGTACATCACCCGGGGCTCTTTTCCCTTTATCGCCGAGACGGGTATTCAGGGACCCCAGGCGCGCGATTATCTTATGAGCCTCTACGATACCATCGTCATACGCGACGTTATCGAACGCCTGAAGGTCTCGGACGTCCCGACCCTGCGCGATATCACCAAGTTCCTACTCCATAGCATTGGAAACCGGATCTCGATTAAAAAAATCTCCGACACGCTCTCGTCCAACGGCAACAAAACCGACCAGAAAACCGTAGCCAAATACCTCAAAGGCTTAACAGACAGCCTTGTGCTGTACTTTGCTCCGCGCTATAACGTGCGCGGTCGGCAGCTTCTTTCAACAAACGGCAAATACTACGCCGTTGACCTTGGACTTAGAGGCGCTCTCGTCAAAACCCAAAGCAGCGATATCGGTCATATCCTCGAAAATGTTGTTTATCTCGAGCTCCTACGCCGTGGATACGACGTCTACGTGGGCGATATCGACGGCGGGGAAATCGATTTTGTTGCCCTAAAGTCAGACGAGACAGCCTATTTTCAGGTTTCAGCCACAACGCTCGACGAAACTACCCTCAATCGAGAGTTGGCCCCCTTTAAGAAAGTCCGAGACAACTACCCCAAGACGCTTCTTACGCTCGACACGCTGTTTGCGGACGCGAACTACGAAGGAGTCCGCAAGCGCAACGTGATCGACTGGCTCCTGGAGTAACTTGTAGCGTCATAACCCTCCGCCAGCTCCTTACCAAGGCCGCAGCCCCAGTCGCTTAAAGCACAATGCCCCTCTTATCGGCCAAAACAGCAATCTTGGCGTGATAAGAGGGGCTGACTGCGTCAGCGCCTCCACGCAGGCGCCGTTACCGTCACCGTCCCGCGGGATCGGGTGCGGGATATGGCGACTCACGTGCGAACGCTAGCGCACGGCCTTGACCGCGGCCGGCAGATCGAACAGCGTATCGAGCACAGCCTCGCAGCCATCCACCACGTCCTGCGGCAGCGGCACGATGTCGGGAACGGCGAAGACGTGGCAGCCGGCCGTGATGCCCGAGACGCAGCCGTTGCGGGAATCCTCGACCACGGCGCACTCCTCGGGAGCAAAGCCCGCGCGCTCGCAGGCGAGCAGGTACATCTCAGGGTCGGGCTTGCCGTGTACGACGTCCTCGCCGCAGGTCACCGTCTCAAACTTATCAAAGAGGCCGACCATCTTAAGGTTGCGCTCGGCGGTAACATGGCGCGACGACGTCGCAAGACCCACGTGATAGCCCGCAGCCAGCAGCTCGTCCAGGCACTCGGCGGCACCGCCCTTAAGCTCCAGATCGGTCTTGACCATCTCGTCGCGAATCTCCTTGTGACGACGATAGATCGCCTCAGCGGTTTCGCGGCCGCCGTAATGCCCATCAAGGATCTCCATGACATCAGGCAGCGTGCGGCCGATAAACTGATGGATCAGCGCATCATCAATCGCGAATCCCAGCTCGGCCGCGCCCGCCTTCCACGCCTTGATACCCAAACGCTCGGTATCGACCAGCGTTCCGTCCATGTCAAAAATAACAGCCTTGATCATATCGGTCCCCTTCATCGGCTTGCGTTACCGCCACTCTACCGCACTTTA
>CATXML010000008.1 GCA_958372035.1 uncultured Collinsella sp.
TGAAGACGAATGAGTCATGCGGCCGCAAACGCGGCAAGGGGCTCGGCTAGATAAGCCCAAAGTGTTCGAGCGCGGTGACGACGCCGTCATGGTCGAAGCTGTCGGTTACGTAGTCGGCCTTTTCCTTAAGGAAATCCGGCGCGTTGCCCATAGCGATGCCAACATCGACCGCCTCCATGAGGGCGATGTCGTTACTCGCGTCGCCAATGCCGTACACGGTGCCGTGGTCTGGCCCCAGGGCGTCAAGCACGGCCTTGATTCCGGCCCGTTTGGTGCACTCGCGAGGCGAGATTTCTGTGACCTCGAGCTCGAGCTCGTTGAAGCAGAGCAGAGGTCCGAGCTCTTCATCTTGGGCGATGCGGTTGGCAAGCTTCGTGGACATGAGGATCTTGTAGGCGCTGTAATGCTTGAGCTTTGTGACGGCATCGCCTACGGTACGGGCGTATCCGTACGTCTCGGGGGCGTCCGCGCTCATGCGCACGACGCGATCGAGACCTTCAAAGCGAATCACCTCGTCCGATTGCTCAAGATACGGGGCGAGGCGTTGCAGCAAGCCAGGGCTCATGGCCGCATTTCGCACAATGCGTTCGTCGAGTTCGACGTAGCCTCCCGCCAAGCAGACAATTCCTGCCCACGGCAGCTCGAGTAGCTTGGGATGAATGCAGCTCAGGGTGCGTCCCGTGCAGATAAAGGCCATGTTGCCGTTGGTGACAAACGCGCGGATTGCCTGCGAAACCGCCTCGTTGGGATAGGGGGAGAGGTCCCGCTCGTCTTCGGGAAGGTCTTGGGCGAGCCTGGGGTCTTGCCACGCGAGCGTGCCGTCAATGTCGAAGAAGCAGATATCGCCGTGCTTGTGGGTTGGACTGGCGGCAGGGGAGGCCGAGGTGGTGGGCACAAATCCCGGCTCGAGGCCCATGATCTGGTCAAAATGCTCTTTAACGCGGGGAACGGAGATGCCGATGATCACCTGGGCGGTCTTGCCCGTAATGATGAGGCCCTTGGCGCCCACCGCGACAAACGACGCGTTATCTGCAACGATGGAGGGGTCTTCGACCTCGACGCGCAGGCGCGTGGCGCAGTTGGTTGCGCCCACAATGTTGGATACGCCGCCCAGAAGCGCCACAACCTGCTCGGCGAGCAGGTGGTCTTGCGATGCCTGGGCGTCGGAAGCCCCGGTTTTGGATGAATGCCTTTCGTCAACGTTGCCTCCCGTCAAGCGCGAGAGCGCCGTGTTGCCGGCAATATGGTCCTCGCGTCCCGGGGTTTTTAGGTCTAAGGCCAGGATAAGGCCCCGAAAGCTAACAAAAAAGATGAGGCTAAAGGCAAGGCCAATACCGAGCGCCAAAAGGTAGGAGCCGGCATGCATTCGCATGAGTGGGATGAAGTTGAAGGCCGTCATTTCCATGAGACCGCCTGAGAAGATGCCGACGATGCCAAAGAAGTTCATGGTCATGGCAAGGCAGGAGGATAGGACGGCGTAGAGCAAAAAGAGTCCGGGATAGGTGAACATAAAGAGAAACTCGAGCGGTTCGGTGACGCCGCAGACCACCGAGGCGACGATGGCGGGCAAAAGGATGACCTTAAGGCCGGCGCGGCGTTCGGGTTTGGCGGTGAAATAGAATGCTGCCGCGATGGCGGGAAGGCCAAAGAGCTTGCCCCAGCCGGTGGCGGTAAAACCTGCCCAGGGCGCAAGTTCATTTAAAGGGCGCGTGCTATGGGAGAGAATGGGGAGCAGGTTGGTCCACGTGGCGTAAATACCGTCGTGAATGACCAGATTGTCGTAATAGATGGGCATATAGAGCAGGTGGTGCAGCCCCATGGGCTCGAGTGCTCGCTCCAAAAACACAAAGATGCCCACGCCGAAGGGGCCGACGCCCGCAAGTGCGTGGCGCAGCGTTTCGGTCACAGCGTATGCGAAAGGCACGATGGCGGCCGAGATGGCGGCAAGGGCAAACACGGCAAAAAAGCTGATGAGGTAGACCAGCGAGGAACCCGAGAAGGTGCCGAGCCAATCGGGAACCTTGGCATCGTAGAAGCGGTCATGGATCGCGACGACGGTTGCCGACACCGCCAGCGGGCCGATAATGCCGGTGTCGAGCGTCTTGATGCCGTCGATGACGGTGATGCCGCTAGCGGAGGTCAAAAACGACGGGTACTTAAGCCCAAGGTTGTCTCCGCTCAGCTTAATGATCTCGCTCAAAAAGAAGCAATAGGCAAAATAGGCCACGAGTGCCTCGAGGCAGCAGCGCGCCGGTTGCTTTTGGGCAAGGCCAATAGGCAGCGCTACGGCAAAAAGGAGTGGAAGGCGTTTAAAGACCGTCCACGAGCCGCGCTGGATGATAGCCCAGAATACGTACCAGGGGGTTCCGTATGTGGCGAGGTCACCGACGATGTCCACAGTCGTTGCGAGAGCGGAGATGCCGACCATAAGGCCCGATATGGAAAACAGCATGGCGGGCGCAAACATGGCCCCACCAAAACGTTGGATTTTCTGCAGCATAATATGCCTTCCGGATGCAACATGCTGTGCGAGCAAGAACGTTTAAACAATGAACTCATTGTAGAGGACTGGCTGCTTGCCGCATTGACGGTTTTGATTCGGTCCGATTTGGGTTTCGGGGGGCCGTCGACGGTAAATAATCCGTGCTTTACCGATAATCGGTTTGAACAACTTTAAGAAATGCTATCGTGCCTAGCCATACATATATCATTAGAGGTGAAGTCATGCCAAAAGCGATATACGAAGGAATCTACCGAGAAATACGCTCGCGCATCATTAATGGAACCTATGCGTTCCAGGAGATGCTGCCGACCGAGGCCGAGCTGACCGCGGAATTCGGATGCACTCGAAATACCGTCCGTCGAGCACTTGCCATGCTGGCCGACGAGATGTACGTGCAACCCATTCACGGCAAGGGCGTGCGTGTCATCTGGCTCAAAGGTGAGACCGATATGCTCGGCGCACTCGAGGAAGTCGAGTCGTTTGGCGAGTTTGCAAAGCGTAACAATGCTGTTGCCTCGACGGACGTCAAGTCCTTTGAACATCTGGTCTGCACCGAACAGCTTTCCCGTCGCCTGGGCTTTAAAGTGGGCGAGGAGCTGATTCGCGTAGTGCGTGTCCGAAGCCTCAACGGCAGTGCGCGCCAGGTGGACCATGGCTACTTTTTGGAGGCGATCGCCAAGGGCCTGACCCCCGAGATCGCGGCAAACTCCATCTACGACTATCTGGAGCACAAATGCGGTGTCAAAGTGATGGCGAGCCGTCGTACGGTGAGTGTCGAGCTTGCCAACGATGAGGACTGCAGCTATCTTGACCTTGGCAAATACAACTGTGTCGCCGTCATGGAGAGCCAGTCGTACACCTCGGACGGCATCTTGTTCGAGGTCACGCATGCCCGCACGCATCCCGAGATCTTCCACTACCGCGTCAACTCCAAGCGATAGCCGGCTAGCTCGCAGCCTGACGAGACTCATGCCCCCAAAGCGAAAACGCCCGGTCAAGCCGATGCATCATCGGCTTGACCGGGCGTTTTTCTGCATCCGATAACAAATAATTATTTATACAAAACTTGTCAAGTATCAAGTTGAAATTACCGTTCACCGAAGGTTTTCTACCGCTCTAGTAATACTTGTTCAAACAACTAGCCAAATAGCGTATTGTACAAATCAGCAAAAGGGGCCAAGTCCCCAAGCCAATCTCCGAAGGCGGCGGCAAAGGGTGCCGCCACGGTGTGAAAGGGTGGATTGTAATGAAGAACGAAATGAGCAGAAGGCAGTTCCTGGGCTTCGCAGGCTCCGCGGCCGCAGTCTTTGGTCTGGGCCTCGTGGGCTGCGGTGGCTCCGCCGGCTCCGGCTCTGCTGCCTCTGGTGACGCCGCCGAGGTCTACTTCCTCCAGTTCAAGCCCGAGGTCGATAAGGAGTGGAAAGAGATCGCCAAGGCCTACAAGGAGGAGAAGGGCGTCGAGGTCAAGATCGTGACCGCCGCTTCCAACACCTACGAGGAGAAGCTCAAGTCCGAGATGTCCAAGAGCTCCGCTCCGACCCTGTTCCAGGTCAACGGCCCCACCGGTCTTAAGAACTGGAAGGATTACTGCGCCGACCTATCCGACACCAAGCTCCGCGGTGAGCTCATCGATGACTCCCTGGCACTGCAGTCCGACGGTAAGGATCTGGGTATCGACTGGGTTCAGGAGAGCTACGGCATCATCTACAACAAGGAGCTCCTCGAGAAGGCCGGCTACAAGGCTGAGGACATCAACTCCTTCGACAAGCTGAAGGCTTGCGCCGATGACATCCAGGCCCGCAAGGACGAGCTCGGCGTTGACGGTGCCTTCACTTCCGCCGGTATGGATGACTCTTCCAGCTGGCGCTACACCACCCACCTCGCTAACCTCCCGCTCTACTACGAGTTCGAGAAGGAGCACAACCAGGAGGACGACGAGATCAAGGGCGAGTATCTCGACAACTTTAAGCAGATCTTCGACCTGTATATCACCGACTCCACCTGCGATCCTTCGCAGCTTGCCTCCAAGACCGGCGACGACGCCACCAACGAGTTCGCAACCGGCAAGGCCGTCTTCTATCAGAACGGCTCTTGGGCCTATGCTGATCTCACCAAGGCCGGCATGACCGACGACCAGCTCGGCATGCTGCCGATCTACATCGGCGTAGACGGCGAGGAGAACCAGGGCCTGTGCTCCGGCGGCGAGAACTACTGGTGCGTGAGCTCCCAGGCTTCCGAGGATGCTCAGAAGGCCACCGAGGACTTCATGTATTGGTGCGTCACTTCTGACACCGCCACCAGCATCATCGCTGACAAGATGGGTCTGACCGCCCCGTTCAAGAGCGCTAAGGAGACCACCAATGTCTTCTCGCAGCAGGCCGTTGCTATGGCCAAAGACGGCAAGAAGACCGTTGCTTGGGACTTCGTCTACATCCCCTCTGAGGAGTGGAAGAAGAACCTCAAGCAGGCTCTGACTGCCTATGCTGCAGATAACAGCAAGTGGGACGACGTCAAGAACGCCTTCGTCGACGGCTGGAAGACCGAGAAGGCTGCTTCCGAGTAAGTAGTTGCTGCCCAAGCTATCTGATTAGCGACAGGGGGCGGGCAGACGTGGGTTTGCCCGCCCCCTGCATATTGAAAGGACCCTTCTATGGGCAAAGCACTCAAGCGCTGGTGGCCGCTCTTCATGCTGCCCACGTGCCTGGCGTTTACGATCGGGTTCGTGATCCCCTTTATCCAAGGCTTCTACCTCTCGTTCTGCCAGTTTATTACCATCAACAACGCGCACTTTGTCGGTATCGAGAATTATGTGCGCGCATTGACGGACCCGCAGTTTTCCACGTCGTTCTTCTTTACCGTGGCGTTTGCCTTACTGTCGACGGTGCTCATCAACGTGATTGCCCTCGCCATTGCACAGGCGCTCACCCGCAAGGCACTCAAGGGCACCAACATCTTCCGTACGATCTTCTTTATGCCGAACCTCATCGGCGGTATCGTGCTGGGCTACATTTGGCAGATTCTGATTAACTGCCTGCTCTCCAACGTGGGCGCCCAGCTCATCGCCCTTAACTCTGCCGCCGGCTTTTGGGGCCTTATCATCCTGACCCTGTGGCAGCAGGTCGGCTACATGATGATCATCTACATCGCCGGTTTGCAGTCCATTCCGTCCGACTATATCGAGGCCGCCAAGGTCGACGGCGCTACGGCATGGCAGACGTTTTGGAAGGTTAAGATCCCTAACCTGATGCCGACGATCACCATCTGCCTGTTCCTGTCCATCACCAACGGCTTTAAGCTGTTCGACCAGAACCTCGCTCTTACCGGTGGCGCCCCCGCGCACTCCACCGAGATGCTCGCCCTGAACATCTACAACACGTTCTATTCGCGCGCCGGCATCGCATGGCAGGGCATTGGCCAGGCCAAGGCAGTCATCTTCTGCATCCTGGTTGTCGCCATTTCCATGATCCAGCTTAAGGCCACGAGGTCCAAGGAGGTGCAGCAGTAATGAAACGCGATAAGGCTATCAACCGCGCGCTCTCGATTTTCTTTACGATTCTGTCGCTCGCGTGGATCTACCCCGTGTTCATGATTGCGCTCAATTCCTTTAAGAAGGGGACCGCAATCAGCACCACCACGGCGTTCGATCTGCTCACGCCCGAGACGTTCAACGGCTTTGCAAACTATGTGCACGCCTTAAACGAGCAGGGCTTTGCCTCGGCGTTTATGTATTCGCTCATCATCACGGTCACGTCGGTCGTGCTGATCTTGGTGTGCTGCTCCATGTGCGCCTGGTACGTGGTGCGCGTCAATAACAAGATCTCGAACTTCTTCTATTACCTGTTCGTGTTCTCGATGGTCGTGCCGTTCCAGATGCTGATGTTCACGCTGTCCAATTTGGCGGACCGCATCGGCTTTAATACACCGTTCAACATCTGCTTTATCTATCTGGGTTTTGGCGCGGGCCTGGCGGTCTTTATGTTCGCCGGCTTTGTAAAGAACATCCCGCTCGAGATCGAGGAGGCGGCCATGATCGACGGCTGCAACCCGGTCCAGGTGTTCTTTAAGATTGTCCTTCCCATCATGAAGCCCACCTATCTTTCGGTTGGCATCCTCGAGACCATGTGGGTCTGGAACGACTACCTGCTGCCCTACCTCACCCTCGACTCCACCAAGTACAAGACCATTCCTATCTTGATCCAGTACTTCCGTGGCGGCTATGGCCACGTCGAGCTCGGCCCCATGATGGCCTGCATCATGATGGTCGTTGTCCCCATCGTCATCATGTACATCTTCTGCCAGAAGTACATCATCGACGGCGTGGTGGCAGGTGCCGTCAAGGGCTGATGCCGTAACTGTTTTGCAAGTTTCTGCGGCGCCCCTCAGCGTGGCGCCGCATATCGAAAGGTAAAGACATGGCCGAGATCGTTCTCAAACATGTTCAGAAGGTGTATCCCAACAACGAGTCCAAAAAGAAGGGCTTCTTTGGCAAAAAGAAGAAGACCGAGGAGAAGAAGCACAACCTCAAGGTTACCGAGGACGGTGTGCTCGCTGTAGAGGACTTCAACCTCACCGTTCACGACCAGGAGTTCATCGTCCTCGTTGGCCCCTCTGGCTGCGGTAAGTCCACGACGATGCGTATGGTCGCCGGCCTGGAGGACATTACCTCCGGTGACGTGCTCATCGACGGCAAGCGCGTCAACGACGTGGCGCCCAAGGACCGCGACATCGCCATGGTGTTCCAGAGCTATGCTCTGTACCCCAATATGACGGTGTACGAGAACATGGCGTTTACGCTTGAGCTCAAGAAGGTTCCCAAGGACGAGATCGACCGCAAGGTTCGCTCCGCCGCCGAGATCTTGGGTATTACCGAGTACCTCGACCGTAAGCCCAAGGCGCTTTCGGGCGGCCAGCGACAGCGCGTCGCCATCGGCCGCGCTATCGTTCGTGACCCCAAGGTCTTCCTGATGGACGAGCCGCTGTCCAACCTGGACGCCAAGCTTCGTAACCAGATGCGTGCCGAGCTCATTAAGCTGCGCCACGAGATCAAGGGCACGTTCATCTACGTTACCCACGACCAGACCGAGGCTATGACCCTCGGTGACCGTATCGTGGTCATGAAGGACGGTGTTGTCCAGCAGATCGCCACGCCGCAGGAGGTCTTCAACCACCCCGCGAACATCTTCGTCGCCGGCTTCATCGGCGTACCGCAGATGAACTTCTTCGATGCCCGGCTGGTGCGCTCGGGCGACGGCTTTACCGTCAAGACCGAGGATATGAATGTTGCGCTCGCCCCCGAGACTTGCGCTCAGCTTGCCCCCAACTGGGACGGCGGCGACGTGAAGGAGATCACGGCCGGCGTGCGCCCCGAGCAGATCCTGCTTGCCGACAAGGACGAGGAGGGCGCGCTCCAGGGCACCGTCGAGGTGACTGAGCTCATGGGTTCGACCGAGCACGTCCACGTGACTGCTCCCGATGGCCAGTTCGTCCTGATCATTCCCGTTGTCGACCTTGAGGCCAAGGGTGCGCTCAAGGCGGGCGACCCCATCTGGTTCAAGTTCGAGAAGAACGCGACCCATCTCTTCGATAAGGTGTCTGGCAAGAACCTTATCTAGGCCCGGTGCATCCAGGCCCTCCCTTTGGGCGACTGCGGCTTTGCCATCCTTTTGCCGTGGTCACATATAAGGCTCCCCTCCCGTCCACTGGGCGAGAGGGGAGCCTTTCTTTGTGTTGGGGTTGTCCATCTGTCAGTTTGTCTTGATCTGTAACAGGAGGAGGGCCAAATTGGGTCTAGGTGTTACAAGTTGAGATGTTGTCGAGCTGCCTGTCCTCCCATCTCAATCCGTAACACGAGAGGCTGATTTCGACAGTTACCTGTTACAGATCGAGACAGTTCATCGGGACAATTCTGTTTGTCTTGATCTGTAACAGATAGACCCAATTTTGCCGGTTAGGTGTTACAGATCGAGATTGTTTGGTCGAGGTGGGCCACGGGCAACACGCAGGCACAAAAAACGGAGCCGTGTTGCCGCGACTCCGCTTTCAAGAGGATGGGTAAGGGGAATGGGTTAGTCCAGGTGCCAGATCTCGTCGTTGTACTGGGAGATCGTACGGTCGGACGAGAAGGTGCCGGCGTTGGCGATGTTGATCAGCGCCTTGCGCATCCAGGCGTCCTGGTCCTCGTAGTCTGCCAGCACGCGCTCCTTGGTCTGGATGTACTCCTCAATGTCAAGCAGGGCCATGAACCAGTCCTTGCCCTTGATGTCGTCGTGCAGACGCTGCAGGCGCTCGGCGTTGCCGGTTGCCATAAAGGCGGGGTTGGTGATGAAGTCCACCAGCAGCTTGATGCCGGGCTTGCGGTAGAGCGTGCCGGCGTCATAGGTGCCGTCGGCGTAGAGTTGCTCGACCTGCTTGGACGAGGCACCAAAGGTGTAGATGTTCTCGTCGCCGACGAGCTCGGCGATCTCCACGTTGGCGCCGTCGAGCGTGCACAGGGTCAAGGCGCCGTTGAGCATGAACTTCATGTTGGAGGTGCCGCTCGCCTCCTTGGAGGCCAGGCTGATCTGCTCGGAGATGTCAGCAGCGGGAATCACGCGCTCGGCAGCGGTGACGTTGTAGTTCTCGATCATGACAACCTGCAGGTAGGGGGCCACGTCGGGGTCGTTGGCTATCCACTGGGACAGCGTTAGGATCAGGTGAATGATGTCTTGGGCGATGGTGTAGGCGGGGGCCGCCTTGCCGCCAAAGATGATGGTGACGGGGTGCTTAGGCTTATTGCCGTTCTTGATGTCGAGGTACTTCCAGATGATGTAGAGCGCGAGCATCTGCTGGCGCTTGTACTCGTGGATACGCTTGACCTGAACATCGATGATGGCGTTGGAGGGGATCGTCACGCCCTGTTCGAGCGCCATAAACTCGCGCATGATGGTTTTGGCCTCGACTTTGGTGGCGGCCAGGCGCTCAAGAACATCCTTGTCGTTGGCGAACTCGGCAAGCTTGCTCAGGTCGCCGGTGCTGCGCCAAACGGTGCCGATTACATCGTCGAGCAGGCTGGCGAGCGTGGGGTTGGCACCATGGATCCAGCGGCGGAAGGTGATGCCGTTGGTCTTGTTGGAGAACTTCTCGGGATAGATCTCGTAGAACGGGTGGAGCTCGGTGTCCTCAAGAATCTTGGTGTGGAGCGCGGCGACGCCGTTGATGGAGAAGCCAAAGTGGATGTCCATGTGGGCCATGTGGACGGTCTTATGCTCGTCGATGATGGCGACGCGCGGGTCGTCGTGCTCGGCCTTGGCGATCTCGTCGAGCTTGACGATGATGTCGGCGATGGCGGGCGAGACCTTCTGCAGGCTGGCGAGCGGCCACTTCTCGAGCGCCTCGGCAAGAATCGTGTGGTTGGTGTAGGCGACCATGGAGCGCACGATGGCAACGGCCTCGTCAAACTCAATGTCGTGCTCGGTGGTGAGCAGGCGGATGAGCTCGGGAATGACCATGGTGGGGTGCGTGTCGTTGATCTGGACCACGGCGTAGTCGGCCAGGTCGTGCAGGTTGCTGCCGCGCTCGACGGCCTCGTCGATGAGGAGCTGGGCGGCATTGCTCACCATGAAGTACTCCTGGTAGATGCGAAGCAGGCGACCCTGCTCGTCGGAATCATCCGGATAGAGGAACAGGGTGAGGTTCTTGGCGATTTCGGTCTTGTCAAAGTCAATAGAGCTGCCGGGGACCAGACCGTCGTCGACGCTTGCCAGGTCAAACAGGCGCAGGCGGTTCTTGGTGGGCTGACCGTAACCGGGCACATCGATGTTGACGAGCTTGGAGGTAACGGCAAAGTCGCCGAACTCGACGGTGTAGGAGCGGTCGTCATCGATCAGGATATCCTGCTCGCCGAGCCACTCGTCGGGGACGGCCTTCTGCTGGTTGTCGACAAAGCGCTGGCGGAACAGGCCGTAATGGTAGTTGAGGCCCACGCCGTCGCCGGTAAGGCCCAGTGTGGCGATGGAATCCAAGAAGCACGCGGCCAGACGGCCCAGGCCGCCGTTGCCGAGCGAAGGCTCGACCTCAAACTCCTCGATCTTGTTGAGGTCGTGGCCGGCGGCGACGAGCTGGTCCTTAACCTCGTCATAGATGCCGAGGTTGATCATATTGTTGATGAGCAGCTTGCCGATCAAAAACTCGGCAGAGATGTAGTAGAGCTTTTTCTTGCCGTTGTTGAGCGGACAGGCGGCAGAGCGCTCCTGCACGAGCTTGACCAGCAGCTTATAAATACGACGGTCATCGAGCTGCTCGAGCGAGGTTCCAAAGGACTGCTCGGCAAGAGCCGCAAGATTGATACGGGGCATGTTTCCTCCTGTGGTGAGTCGACTACATGTCAGAAATTCAAAAGAAGCCCGCGCGAGGGATTGGGGCGGCCTCGCGCGGGAAAAGCGGTCGCGTCCGCACGGTGGGGTGGGGTCGGGCGCGGTGGCTCCTATTGGGGAAGCTCAATTTCGGCTTCCGACGGGATGCGGAAGTAGGTTTCGGTCCAGTCGGTGAGCTTGTGCTCGAGCTCGCGGGTGATGGCGCCATCGAGCATGCGCCAGGTCCAGTTGCCGCCCAGCGTGGCGGGAGTGTTGATGCGCGCCTCGTTGCCCAGGTTGAGCAGGTCTTGCATGGTGTAGATGCAGGTATCGCTCACGCTGGCGGCGATGGTGCGGTTGAGTGCATCGGCCATGGGCTCGCCGGCCTGCTGGTGGGTGTACAGGGCCGCCTGCTCGCGCTGACGCGGGGTGGCCGTTCCCTCAAACCAACCGCGCGCCGTCTCGTTGTCGTGGGTGCCCACATAGGCGACGGTGTTGGCAATGTAGTTGTGTGGCAGATAGTACGAGTTGGTGCCCTCAAAGGCGAACTGCAAGATTTTCATGCCGGGGAAGCCCGAGTTGTCGCGCATGTCGATGACGCCGGGGGTGAGGAAGCCCAGGTCTTCGGCGATGATGGGTAGCGTGCCGAGCTTTTCCTCGAGCGTCTTGAAGAACTTGAGGCCGGGGCCCTGCGTCCACGAGCCGTAGGACGAATCGGGTGAGGAGAACGGCACCTCCCAATAGGCCTCGAAGCCGCGGAAGTGATCCAGGCGGATGACATCGTACATGTCGAGGGCGGCGCGGATGCGGCCCTCCCACCAGGAGAAACCGTCCGACTCCATGGCGTCCCAGTCGTAGATGGGATTGCCCCAGTACTGGCCGGTGGCAGAGAACTGGTCGGGCGGCGTGCCGGCGACACTCACAGGATTACCGGCGGCGTCGATCTTAAAGAGCTCGGGCGTGGCCCACATCTCGACGGAGTCGCGTGAGACATAGATGGGCAGATCGCCGATGATCAGGATGTCGCGCTCGTTGGCATAGGCCTTGAGGCGGCTCCACTGACGATCGAAGAAGTATTGCGTCATCTGGTGGTAGAGCATGCGCGCGGGATGGGCGGCGCAGACCTTGGCAGAGGCCTCACCGCGGGTACGAAGCTCTGCGGGCCACTCCCAAAATGCCTTGAGGCCGCACTCCTCCTTGACGGTCATGAACTCGCAGTAGGGGATGAGCCAGTCCTCGTTGGCCTGGATAAAGTCATCAAAATCGGCCGGCTTGTCGGCAGCAAAGCGCTCAGCGGCGCGGTCGAGAATCTGACGGCGGCCGCCAAAGATAGCGCCGTAGTCGACATTGCTGGGGTCGGATCCCAGATACACGCCATCGATATCGCGCTGCTCCAGATACCCTGCCTCGATAAGCTCGGCAAAGTCGATAAAGTTGGGGTTGCCTGCGCGGGCCGAGAACGACTGATAGGGCGAATCGCCATAGCTGGTCGTCGTAAGGGGCAGAATCTGCCAGTAATGTTGTTTGCACGAGGCGAGAAAATCGACGAAGTCGTAGGCATTCCAGCCAAAGCCGCCGATTCCGTATGGTCCGGGCAGAGATGAGACGGGCATGAGGACGCCGCTTGCACGCTCCATGAATGCGCTCACCAACCTTCTTGTTGTGGGGTCGGCCTGCCGATGGGTGTGCAGTCCGCCTCCGATGTTCTGATTCGATACGCCTATTGTAAAACATGTTGTTTAAACATGTACAGGCAAGATAAAAAAGTTGGAAGTATTTTGGTGAATGGTTACGCGTCATGAAAAAGCCCCGGTCTCACATCGTGAGATCGGGGCAAGAACGGTATGTAGGTTTTTGCTACTCGGCGTCGGCGAAGCCGTTGGGGTTGTGGCTCTGCCAATTCCAGCTGTCGCGGCACATGTCCGCGATATCGTACTGGGCCTTCCAGCCCATCATGCGCTCGGCCTTGGAGGCATCGCACCAGTTGGCGGCGATGTCGCCGGCGCGGCGCTCGCGGATCACATAGGGCAGCTCCTTGCCGCAGGCCTTGGAGAAAGCAGCGACGACCTCGAGTACCGAGGTGCCGGTGCCGGTGCCCAGGTTAAAGATCTCGACGCCGGTCTTGCCGTTCATCCAGTTGAGGGCGGCCACGTGACCAGATGCCAGGTCACACACGTGGATGTAGTCGCGCACGCCGGTGCCGTCGGGGGTGGGGTAATCGTTGCCAAAGACCTGAACAGCCTCGAGCTTACCGACGGCGACCTGGGCGACGTAAGGCACCAGGTTGTTGGGGATACCCTTGGGGTCCTCGCCAATCAGGCCCGACGGATGGGCGCCGATGGGATTGAAGTAACGGAGCAGCACGACGTCCCACTCGGGGTCGGCGGTGTGGACGTCCATGAGGATCTGCTCAATCATCCACTTGGTCCAACCATAGGGGTTGGTCGCGGGCTTCTTGGGGTCCTCTTCGGTGACAGGCGGATTGTCCGGATCGCCGTAGACGGTCGAAGAGCTCGAGAAGATGATGGACTTGCAGCCGTGGTTGCGCATGACATCGATGAGCACCAGGGTGTTCTCGATGTTGTTGTGGTAGTACTCGACAGGCTTGCTTACCGACTCGCCAACGGCCTTAAAGCCGGCGAAGTGGATGACACGGTCGATCTGGTGGGTATCGAAGATCTTGTTCATCGCGTCGCGGTCGAGCACGTTGGCCTCGTAGAAGGTGAGGTTCTTGGCGGCCTCGTCGCCCACGATGGTCTTGACGCGGTCGATGGCAACGGCGCTGGAGTTGGAGAGGTCATCGACGACGACAACCTGGTAGCCGCCCTCGAGCAGCTGAACGACGGTATGCGAGCCGATAAAGCCGGCGCCGCCGGTAACGAGGACGCAGGTGTCTTTGGGGTCGAGTGCTTTGGACATGTAGTCTCCTATCGAATCAGGAACACTTCTTGAGGGGAGTATAGCGCAGCTGGGGGTGCCCAAAACACGCGGGGCAGGAAAACCAGAGGATTGATGTTAACGTACTCATAGGGTGTTATTTGCATAATCCTTACCTTTGGTGTGGGACGTATTTGCGAGCCGCTGACCATGCTTTTCCAGCCGTTCGTGGAAATAGTTGGGACAAGCGCGATGTGCGTTAATATGTTTAAGTTGAGCGACATATAAATAAGCATGTAACGGAGTACATATGTCACCGAACAACGATTCAATCTTTACGCAGGAGCTTTCGCGCCGCACTGCCCTTAAGGCTCTTTTCGGCGCCGCTTCCGCGGCTGTTCTTTTTGGCCTGCCCGCCCGCGCTCATGCGGCTGAGGCCAGCCAAGAAACCACCGACAAACTGAATGCCGCCCAGGCCCAGCTCGACGAGGTCCAGGCTCAGCTCGACAGCATCGCCAATGAGTACGCGACGCTCGCCAACAAGAATGCCCAGACCCTCAGCGATATCGAGGGCGTTCAGGGCCAGATTGACGAGACGCAGGCTCAGATCGACACCAAGAAGTCGGAGCTCAAGAAGAAGCGTAACGACCTTTCCGATCGCGTGGCGGCAAGCTACAAGTCGGGCGGTACCAATATCCTGTCGTTGCTGCTCGCTTCTGGCTCGTTTGAGGAGCTCGTCGCCAACGCGCATTACGTCGAGAAGATCAACAAGAGCGACCGCGACGCCATCGAGGACATTCAGACCATCCAAAAGGAGCTCGACACGCAAAAGTCCGAGCTCGAGTCGCAGAAGGCCGACCTGGAGAAGCTCAAAGACCAGCAGACGGCCCAGATGCAGGACATGCAGGCCAAGCAGCAAGAGGTTCAGACCGTGCTGAATGGCCTCTCCGACGATGTCAAGGAGCTCATGGCACAGCGTGATTCCGAGATTCTCGCTGCCGCCCAGGCAGAGGAGGCTGCCAGGAAGGCTGCCGCTGCCGCGGCTGCCGCAAACAAGAATAATTCCTCTTCGGGCGGCTCGAGTTCGGGTGGCGGCTCGTATGCCGGCGGCACCCCACAGCAGAATGCCGGTTCGGGCAAGCAGCAGGCTGTCGTCAACGCATGCTACTCCACGCCTTCGCCTGGCCTGAACTGGTGCGCCGCTTGGGTTACCAATGTGTTCCGCAACGCCGGCGTGGGCTACTTTGGCGGCAACGCGTGCGACATGTTTAACGCCTGGTGCTACAGCTCCGATCGTTCGGCGCTGCAGGTGGGCATGATCGTGGCCGACTCGTCGCACAGTGGCACCGGTACGCCGGGTCTGCTGTACGGACACGTGGGCATCTATGTTGGCGGCGGTATCGTTATGAGTAACGAGGGCTCCATTACGTCTAAGTCGCTTGATGCGTTTATTCGGTTCTACGGCACTGGCTCTGGCGTGCGCTGGGGCTGGCTTGGCGGCATTGCGCTGTCGTAAGGCAAGTTGGGCCGCGTGCCCGTCCGCAATATATTTGATTGCCTGCTCGGGCAGTCCTGCGCAAGACGAAGGCCACATTAAGTGGCCTTCTTTGCGTGCGGAACTCGCGATCAATCAAATATATTGCGGACGGGCACGCGGCCCTTTTGGGTCCAACGCGCTACATACCGGACTGGTTGTCTGAATAAAAGAAAGTGACGGTCCCTTGGACTAAATACTTAGTTTTACTTTACGCTGCGCTTTTTGTTTCTGCCGTAAACGGTTGCAACGATTGCTGTGCCGCCGCTGACGAACAACAGAGCGATCCACAAAGCAAGGCTGTTTGTATCGCCAGCCTGCGGAAGCTTATCGGATGTTCCCGGTTTGGCGCTGGCAGGTTTTTTCTCAAGAGCAGCAATCGCATCTTCGATAGCCTTTGCCATTGCATCAACTTCGCTCTGTTCAGCGATGTTCTTGTCACGGACAACAGCCTTGACAGCAGCTTCCACACCGGAGAAATCTTTGTAGTCATTCTTGTTCAGGGCATTTGCTTTGGCAATGGCTGCATCTACCTTTGTGTAATCAGCATCCTTGTATT